>JBAPVZ010000765.1:0-13643 GCA_049283435.1 Candidatus Dormiibacterota bacterium | reverse complement strand
TACAGGATGCGAACGATGCGAAGGCTGTCCGAGAAGGGGAAGTCCCAGGCCGAATGTGACCTGTAGTAGTAGCCCGAGACTTTGACGAGGATGTTGGGCAGCGCGGCCGAGCGCAACACCTCGCGCAGCCCCGCGAACGGCGGACCCTCGGTGGGGTCCACCCCGGCGAGGTGATGGCAGAGGATCGGCATCGAGGGGTGGCGCCGCGCAATCTCACGGATGTCGTCCTGCCAGGCGGGCGATGCCGAGAGGCTGACGAGCAGGCCGCGCTGGGCGGCGACCTCGAAGAAGGCCAACCCCTCGCCGGATCGGAACCAGCCGTCGTTGGTGTCGTGCACGTAGTGCGTCAGGCCCTTGATCGGCCAGCGGTCGGCGATCGCCTGCAGGCGCGCGGCGGCGCCGGCGGTGTGGTGCGTCGGCGTCCAGGACGAGTCGACGTCGGCGACCTGATCGAGTCGATCGGGGTGGGCGGCGACACCATCCGCGACGTACTGGTTGTTCTCCGGGTTGTGGTCGATTCCGGCCGAAACGAGCAATGCTCGGTCGACGCCGACCTGGTCCATCTCCCAGAGCAGCTGCTCGACGCGGCCACGCTGCTCCGGATCGGGCACCGGAGGCTGATAGGGCCAGTAGCGCCAGGCGTGGCAGTGCGCGTCGATGATCATTGAGGGTTCGGGTCGAGCGCCCTCGCCGTCGCCAGGTGCGTGCGGGGCTCCCAGCCGAGCAGCATTCGCGCCTTGCTCAGGTTGTGCTCCTTCTCGTTCTCGTCTCCCGCGATGAAGACCGCCTCGAAGTGCCCGTGCCCGTGCTGCACGAAGCGCAGGGCGGCCAGGTACGCGTTGGCCAGGTCCTCCTCGTCGCTGACGAAGAGGTTGCTCGTGGGCGCCCGTCGTTCCTCCAACCAGGCCTCGCGTTCGCGGGGCCCGGTGATGCGCAGCCCGACGAGATTCATGTCGAACCAGCGGGCGAAGTAACGGCAGATCACCTCCCCCATCCCCTTCGTCAGCCCGTAGACGCTCGGCGTGTCGAGCGGGACGTCGTCCTCGGAGCCGTACCAGGAGCGCTCGCGGTAGTGGACGCTCATCGTGCTCGTGTAGACGCCGCGCTTGACGCCCAATTGCTGCGCCACATAGAGGAAGACGTGGAGCGCCCGAGTGTTGGTCTCGTAGTTGTCGTTGATCAGCTCGATCGTCTGGTCGGTCTTGGAGCCGCCCTGCGGGCCTTTCATGACGAGCGTGATGAACGCGTCGACGCCCTGCAGCGCGCGGGCCGCGACGTCCGGATCGCCAAGCGAGCCCTCGACGAACTCGACCCCCGCGTGACGCGGCGGTCGGAGGTCGAGCACGCGCAGCTCGTGCTCCTGGCGCAGGTAGGGCGTGATGAACGTGCCCACGCGGCCCGAGCCTCCAGCCAACAGAACCTTCATTGCGTCCTCCTCCGCCTGGTTGCAGCCTGCCGCAGCGCCGGGGTCACACCGCCGCAGCGACGGAACCGTCCCGCCGCACCTTGACGCCCCTCGACGTCTCTCCCCCGGCGCCAGTCGGGGCGCCGCGGCCACATCGAGGTCCGCGCGCAGCGCGATGCCCAAACCGGGGCCCTCGGGCACGGGAAGGTAGCCACCCTGCCGCTCGGGAATGCCGGTGAACACCGACGCCGCCTCGGGACTCTCGTCCTTCGTCGTGTATTCCTGGACCAGCAGGTTGGGAATGCTGACGTCGAGGTGCACTGCCGCCGCCGTCAGCACCGGTCCAAGGAAGTTGTGCGTCACGACTCCGGCGTGATAGGACTCGGCAATGGCGGCGATCTTCTTGCAGTGGCTGATGCCACCGGCCAGCCCGAGGTCGGGGCGCACGTACTGCACGCCGCCGCTGAGCAGCTCGCGGAACTCCCAGATGCTGTGCAGGCGCTCGCCGTTGCCGAGCGAGACCGGGGCTCGGGCCGCGATCTCCGACTGCAGGGTGATGCTGTCGATCTGGATCGGGTCCTCGATGAAGAGGGGGCGGAACGGCGCCGACGCCTGGGCCACGGTCGTCGCCTGCAGCGGCGTCAGCTTGCGATGCAGCTCGACGATCAGGTCGACGTCGGGACCGGCCGCCTCCCGTGCCGCGCCGAGCGCCTCCTCGACGGTTTGCGCCAGCCGGGCGAGCGCCATGTCCTCGTAGCCGTCGGGCAGCGGGTCGAACTTGAGCGCGGTGAAGCCGTCGGCGATCGCACGCTTCGCGTTCGCGCCGATCGCCTCCGGCGAGCCGCCGCCCATCAACAGGTGGAGTCGCACGCGATCCCGGTACCGCCCTCCGAGGAGCTCCCAGATCGGCGCCTGCAGATGCTGGCCCTTCAGGTCCCAGAGCGCGATGTCGACCGCACTCAACGCGCCCGACAGGATGGAGCCCCGGAACGGACCGACCCGGTAGAGCGCGTTCCAGTGGTGCTCGATCCGCATCGGGTCGCCGCCGATCAGATAGGGCGTGAACGTGCGCGCGACCTGGTCCGACGCCTCGGGGTAGAACCAGGCACCCGACTGCCCCAGACCCTCGAGCCCGGTGTCGGTGCGGATCCGTACGAAATGGGCGCCGCCGATGAGCAGCGACTCGACCGCCTCGATCTTCACTCCCTACCTCCCATGCCCGCGGTTGCCCTGCCCGCGGTTGTCGTGTCCGTAGTTGCCCTGGCCGCGGTTGCCCTCACGCCGTCCCCTGCAGCTCGCGCGAGACCCGCGACTGGAGCGCCGCGCCCTCCCGGTCGGCGAGCGTCTTCGGCGTCAGGTCGAACAGCGTCTCGTGGCCGGCGAAGTGCCGCTCCAGCTCGTCCACCATCAGCGAGAAGAAGCGGCCCGAGCGTCGCTCCTGGCGGCTCGCGATGTGCGGGGTGAGGAAGACGTTGGGCAGCGTCTTGATCGGATGGTCGCCGGGGATCGGCTCGGGGTCGAAGACGTCCAGCCCGGCGCAGATGTCGCCGCGCCGCAGCCGGGCGACGAGGGCTGCCGAGTCGACGACCTTGCCGCGCGAGACGTTGACGAACACCGATCCCGGACGCAGCAGGTCGAGCTGCGCCACCCCGATCATGCCTTCCGTGCGGGGCGTCTGGGGGACCAGCGAGACGACCGCATCGTTGTCCGCGAGCACGTGTTCCAGCGTCGTCTGCAGGAAGCCGAGCGCGTCCGCGAGGTCCTTGCCGACATACGGGTCGTAGACCATGACCGGGCACTCGAACGCCTTCAGGAACTTGATCAGGCGGCGCCCGATGTGCCCGCAGCCGATGAGCCCGACCGAGGTGCCGTAGAGCTCCCCGGCGGGGAAGCTGGAGTCGAGGTCGCGCGACTGGAACGTGATCGGCTGGATCATGTTCCGGAAATGGGCGCCCGCGTTGCGCAGCGAGAGGATGAGCAGTGCCAGCGCCCATTCGGCGACCGGATAGGAGGACCCGTTGGTCGTGTCGACGGTCCGGATCCCGCGCTCCCATGCCGCCTCGGCGTCGATCCGGTAGCCGAACCGATCGCCCTCCAGCTCACCGATCAGCTGGAGGCGGGGGGCGGCGTCCATCAGGTCCCCGGTGACCCGCGGCGCGCCGTGGCAGACGATCAGGGCGTCGACGTCCGCGAGCCGGGCCCGCAGTGCACCGGCCGCGGCCGGATCATCGTTGGCGAAGAAGCGGTCGTTGCCGGGCCGGCCGGGAAGATCGAGGTACTCGACCTGGGCCAGGCGCTGCAGCCGTTCCAGGTCCGCCGGCGCCAGGAAGCGCTCGCGCAGCCGGGCATCGAGGACGATCAACACGGTGGGTCGCTCGGTCATGATTGCCCTCCTCCCGGCACCGACGCGACCGTGCCCTGGACCATCTCCCGGCCGATCCGGACCACCGCGTCGGTCGACGGTATCCAGGCCGCCTCCAGGTTCGGGGCATAGGGGATCGGGGTCGGCGGCCCGCTCAGGCGGCGGACCTGGTCGAGCGAATCCAGCTCCTCCTCGGCGATCCGGGCGAGCAGCTCGGCACCCCAGCCGGCCGGCCCCGGACTCTCCTCGACGGTCAGCAGCCGTCCCGTCCGGCGGACCGAGGCCGCGACCGTGGCGACGTCGAGCGGCGCGACCCCCCGCAGGTCGACGACCGCTGCCGAGATGCCGGCGGCCGCGAGCTGGTCGGCGGCGGCGAGCGCGCGCTCGACCATCATCAGATTGGCGACGATCGTCAGATCCTCGCCGTCGCGGAGCGCGTTCGCCTTCCCGATCTCGAGGCGCAGCTCGGTGTCGACGGTGCCGCGCCGGGCATAGAGCGCCTTGTGTTCGAAGACGAGCACGGGGTCGTCGCTCCGAATCGCGGCGCGCAGGAGTGAGTAGGCGTCCTGCGGCGTCGCTGGCGTCACGACCCGCCAGCCGGGCACGTGCATGAACCAGGCCTCAGGGCAGCCCGAGTGCTGCGAACCGAAGCCGAGGCCGGCGCCGGCGGCCGCCCGTACCACCAGCGGGAGGGTCGCCTGCCCTCCGGTCATGTAGCGGTACTTGGGGATCTCGATCGCGAGCTGGTCCATGGCCACGGCCACGAAGTCCGCGAACATGAGGTCGACCACGGGGCGCATCCCGCGGATCGCCGCTCCCATGGCGAGGCCGACGATCGCCTGCTCGGAGATCGGCGTGTCGCGGACCCGGTCCCCGCCGAAGGTGCCGAACAGCTCCTCGGTGGCCTTGAAGACACCTCCCGCGGCACCCACGTCCTCGCCCAGCAGGACGACAGAGCGATCGGCGGCCATCTCGTCGTGGATGGCCTGGCGCACCGCCTGCCGGTAGGTCGTCTCGATCGTGGTCATCTCCGGATCAGCCCTCCGCGTAGACGTCGGCAAGGAGCCGGTCGGCGGCCGGGAACGCCGCGTCGAGCGCTTCCGCCTCCGCTTCGCGAACGCGATCCAGCACCGACTCGTCGAGCCGGTCGGCCTCCGCGTCCGTCAGGCCGCCGCTCGCGACGAGCCGCGCGCGGAGCAGCCGGATCGGGTCCCGCTCGAGCCAGCGCTCGAGCTCCCCCGCCGGGCGGTAGGTGGCCGGATCACTGCGCGAGTGGCCGCGCTGCCGGTAGGTCTTGCACTCGAGCAGGGAGGGGCCCTCGCCCCGCCGGGCGCGATCCGCCGCCTCGCCGACCGCCCGGTACACGGCCTCCACGTCGTTGCCGTCGACGATGTGCCCGGGCATCGCGTAGGCGTCGGCGCGGCGCGCGAGATCGACGATCGGCGTCGTCGCTGCGATCGGCGAGTACTCGCCGTAGAGATTGTTCTCGCAGAGGAAGACGACGGGGAGCTTCCACACCGAGGCGACGTTGAGGCCCTCGTGGAACGCGCCGATGTTGCTCGAGGCATCGCCGAAGAAGCAGAGGACGACCTGCCCGGTCGCCTGCAGCTGAGCCCCCCAGGCGAGTCCGGCGGCGAGCGGGACGCCGGCGCCGACGATCGCGAACGACCCCATCGCCCCGCGCGCAACGTCGGTCAGGTGCATCGACCCGCCCTTGCCGCCGCAGCAGCCCGTCTCCTTCCCCAGGATCTCGGCGAAGGCGGCGCCGGGATCCAGTCCCTTGGCGATGCAGGCCCCGTGGCCCCGGTACGTGCAGACCATCAGGTCGTCGGGCAGCAGGGCGGCGCACGCACCGACCTCCGACGCCTCCTGTCCCTGACAGAGGTGCGTGCTGCCGCCGACTTTGCCGCTCGCGAAAAGGTCGAGGACACGATCCTCGAAGTGGCGGATCGTGAGCATCGTCGTCAGCAGGCGACGCAGCTCGTCGGGCGAGAGGGCACGAGCGTCCCCGGCTCCAGCCCCCTCCTCCTGACCGGTCGACGTCATGGTTTCCCTCCCTTCGGGTGCGGATGCCCGCGCCCTCACTCGGTCGAGCTGCCGGCGCGCAGCGCCGGATAGGTCCCGGCGAACCCGAGGACACGCGAGACCTCGTCGCCGGCGCGCAGCACGTCAGGACGGATCTGGTCGCCCATCAGCGGGGCGCGAAAGGTCGGCATGGAGACCGAGACCGCACCGCGCACGCCTCCCGAGTGATCGAAATACGGCGTGGCGATGCAGCAGACGCCGTCCTCGAATTCCTCCTGGTCGACGGCATAGCCTCGATCGGCGGTCGCCCGCAGGTCGGCGCGCAGGCGTTCGGGATCGGTGATGGTGCGGGCGGTGACGCTGCGGAACGGCCCCTTCGCGAGGTAGTCGTCGAGCTCGCGCTCGGGGAGGTAGGCGAGCATGGCCTTGCCCGAGGCCCGACAGTAGGCGGCGCCCCGCGAGCCCGCATAGAGGCCGGACACCCGCAGCGACTGCCGGCTCTCGACGACGACCTGCATCAGGACCTCGCCGGTCTCCCAGGAGGAGAGGTAGCAGGTCTCCCCCGTCGTCTCACGGAGGCGCTCCATGATCGGGAGCAGGACGCGGGCCGGCTGGACGTGGCGGGCGAGCACACCGTAGAGGAGGGCGATCTGAGGCCCGACGCTGAGCCGCCGGTCGCCGTCCTTGAGCAGGTAGCGAGCGTCGCAGAGCGTGTTGACGAGGTGGTAGCAGGTCGTGAGGTTGAGACCCAGTGCCTCCGAGCAGTCCCTGACCGAGGGCGGGGTCGCCTGCGCGGCGACCCACTCGAGCACGCCCAGCGCCCGCCACACGGTTCCGAGCCCTCTCTCGCTATTCGGAATCTGCTCCATATGGATGAAATTCGCGCTCCATTCAGCTCTGGGTCGTCTCGTCGCAGGCGGTCGACCCGGGCGCCGCGGGGGCCCGAGCGATGGTCCGCCGGCACCCGCCGGCCAGATCGCTGTGCCCGTCCGCATTGCGGCTTGACCAGATCGATCGGTGGCCCTATCATAGCGGCGTATCGGTATTTGGAAGCAACTTTCAAATAGCGGTAATCCGTAGCACGGAGGAGGGTTTTCGACCGTGGGAGTGACGAGATGACCTGTACCAACTGCCGGCCGAGCCCGCCCGCGCCGCGTGCCCGGGCGGCGTGGCTCGAGAACCTGCTGGACGACTTCGAGGAGGGCAAGATCAGCCGCCGGGGGTTCATCGGCGCCGGTGCCAAGGTCGGCTTCTCGGTCGCCGTTCTCGGCGGCCTGGTCGATGCCCTGGAGGCCTGCAACTCCAGCCCGAGCTCCGGCTCCGGCGGGTCCGGCGGTACCCGAGGCCAGACCCTGATCTTCACCCCGTGGGGCTTCCACACCGTCCTGCCCGAGCCTGACAACTACAACATCTACACGGATCTCACCTACAACCCGCAGCGCGAGGCGGGGCTGAAGACGATTTACGAAGACCTCATGTACACGAACCTGAACACGGGCAAAGTGATCCCGTGGCAGGCCACGTCAGCCACCTACAACGCCAACTTCACCCAGGTCACGGTCAAGCTGCGCAAGGGCATCGAGTGGGCGGACGGCCAGCCCTTCTCGAGCAACGACATCAAGTACACGCTCGAGATGCTGCGCGACAACGCGCCGACGCTCCAGTACTCGACGATCTACCAGCAGGACCTGCAATCGGTCGAGGTCCTGGACGACCTGACCGCGGTCATTCACCTGACCAAGCCCCTGCCGCGGTTCTTCGAGTACAACCTCGGCCTCGGGCACGAGAACCACCAGGTGATGCTGCCGGCGCACATCTGGCAGGGGCAGGACCCGAAGACCTTCGCCAACCTCGACATCGCCAAGGGCTGGCCGATCGGCACCGGCGCGTACAAGCTCATCTCGTCGTCGCCGGAGCAACAGATCTACACGCGTCGCGACGACTGGTGGGGGGCGAAGAGCGGGTTTCGCTCGCTGCCGGCACCCAAGCGGATCATCCTCATTCCGGTGAGCGCCGACCAGGCGATGGGTCAGCTCTACATCTCCAATCAGTCCGACGCCGGTAATGCGCTCCAGGTCAACACCTTCCTCGCCGCCCAACCCCGCAACACCAACCTCCAGACCTGGGAGAAGAAGGGTCCGATCTGGGGGGCCCCCGACGGCTGCGGCTACTGCTTCTACTTCAACCTGGCCAAGGCGCCATGGAACGACCTGGACCTCCGCCTGGCGATCAACTACGCACTCGACCGCAAGCAGATCTCGAAGGTCGCCTACTCCTCCTCGAACACGCCGGTCACGGTGCCCTTCTCCGGGTACATCTCGCAGAAGTGGCTGCCGCCGGGCGGCCCGCTCAACCAGGCGATCGCGAAATGGAAGCGTGACAACCCGAGCCCGAGCCTGGTCCAGCAACACATGCAGGCGGCGGGCTACGCGAAGAACGGCCAGGGGCAGTGGGCCAAGGGAGGCCAGGTCCTGCAGGTGCCCGTGCAGGCGGACCAGGCCTTTGCGCCGCTCGTCCCGGTCGTCGGTCAGCAGTTGAAGAGCGCCGGCTTCGACGTCGTCGAGACGATCTACCCGGCCAACTCGACGGTGCCGACGACGTCGATGCTGAGCGGCGCCTTCGACACCTTCATCAACGTCCACTGCGGCAGCCTCTTCGACCCCGAGGACACCCTGCGGGACCTGAGCAGCCAGTTCTTCGCACCGATCGGGCAGAACGTCCCGGGCACGGTCAACGCCGGCCGCTACCGCAACCCCGAGTACGACCAGCTGATCGCGTACATGGACTCGGTCCAGGGTTCGCCGACCGACCAGAAGTACATGAACGCGGTCGTCTCGGCGACCAACATCTACCTGCGCGACATGCCGGAGCTGATGCTGACCGACGAGCGCTGGGTGGTGACGACGGACAACGACAATTGGGTGGGCTGGCCCAACGCCGCCAACCCCTACGTGGCGCCGTATCCGTGCTGGGAAGCCTGGAACATGGTCGTGCACACAATCAAGAAGCCGTGACTTCTGTCGCGCGAGGCTAGCCACAGCGATCGATGCGAACCTATGTCCTGAAGCGGATCGGCCTCCTCATCGTGATCGTCGTGATCGCGTTCACCGCCAACTTCCTCATCCCTCGCCTGATCCCCGGCGATCCGATTCAGGCGGAGCTGGCCCAGCAGGCGGCGATCACCGGCAACCAGGGGGTGAACGTGGCCGCGGCCGCGAAAGCGCTGGACGCCAAGTTCGACCTCAATGCGCCACTCTGGCAGCAGTACCTCGCCTACTGGGACCGCCTCGTCCACCTCGATCTCGGCTATTCGATCTCGAATTACCCGCAGACGGTGGGGAGCGAAGTGCGGGCGACGATCTTCTGGACGCTCGGCCTGCTCGGGGCCAGCATCGTCATCGCCTTCGTGCTCGGCTGCCTGCTCGGCGCCGCCCTCGCCTGGCCCACCGCGCCTCGTGTCATCCGTGCGTTGGGACCCGCCTTCATGGTGCTCGGGTCGATACCCCAGTTCCTCATCGGCCTGGCACTGATCTTCGCCTTCGCCACCGTGCTCCGGGTGCTGCCCGGGGGCGGTTCGGTCAACAGCTCGCAAGCCGTCCAGTTCGACGCCTCCACGATCCTCGACATCCTGCAGCACAGCGTCCTCCCCGCCGCCGCGCTCATCCTCGGCCTCGCCGGATCGTGGGCGATCGGCATGCGCGGCAGCATGGTGTCCGTGCTGGGTGAGGACTACATCCTCTTCGCCGAGGCCAAGGGGCTCTCGCCGGGTCGCATCTTCTTCTGGTACGGCGTGCGGAACGCGCTCCTGCCGCAGCTGACGGGGCTCGCGGTCGCCCTGGGGACGGCAGTGTCGGGCGCCATCCTCGTCGAGGTCGTCTTCAATTACCCGGGAGTCGGCTTCCTGCTCTTCCAGGCGATCTCACAGAAGGACTACTTCACGATCCAGGGCGTCGTCCTCGTTCTCATCGCGACCCTGGCCAGCACCCTCTTCATCGTCGACCTCGTCTACCCGCTGATCGACCCCCGCGTGAGGTACGAGTCGTGAGCGTCGTCCTGCCGGCGACCGATGGCGACGAGCCCGTCCCGGGCGGGGTGCTGCCGTGGCTGCGCCGAGGAGCGAGCGACGGGCGCCTCTCGCCGATCCTCGTCGCCGGCGTCGTCCTGTTCGTCGCGATCATCCTCTTCGGGCTGCTCGGGCCGGTCTTCGTGCACCAGTCGCTCGCGCAGGTCGGCGCGGTGAATCCCAACCTGGCGCCCTCGACGGCTCATCTGCTGGGGACCGACGGGCAGGGGCGCGACGTGCTCGCGGCGATGATCTACAGCACGCCGGAGACGGTCAAGATCGGCCTCATCGCCGGGTTCATCGGCGTCGCCGTCGGGGTTGCCCTGGCTCTGCTCGCCGGGTTCTTCCGAGGCCTCGTCGACGCCGTCATCGGCGCCGTCGCCGACTCCCTCCTCACGATTCCCGGGATCGCCATCCTGATCGTCGTCGCCAACCACGTCACGCAGCTCAACGCGATCTCCCTGGGGCTGGCGATCGCAGCACTCTCCTGGATGGTGCCGACGCGACTCATGCGAGCCCAGGTGCTGTCGGTTCGCGAGCGCACCTACATCGCCGTCGCCCGGATGGGGGGCGAGAGCGAGCTCGAGATCGCGTTCCGCGAGGTGATGCCGAACATTCTTCCCTTCGCCGCGGCGAGCCTGGTCTGGGCGGTCAGCTCAGCGGTGCTCGCCTCGGTCGGGCTGGCGGCGCTCGGTCTGGGGACCGGCGACACCTCGCTCGGTTCGGCGATCTACTGGATGATCACCTACAGCGCGGTGCTGCGTGGCGAGTGGTGGTGGTTCGGGCCGCCGATGGTCGTCATCGGCCTCCTCTTCCTGAGCCTATTGATGATGTCGCTCGGGCTCGACCGCTTCGTCAACCCGAGGCTCAACAACCGTGGCTGAGGGGCCGATCCTCCGGGTCGAGGGGCTGCGCGTCAACTACACCCACCGGGCGGGAATGGCTCCGGCGGTCAACGGCGTCACGTTCGCGCTCCACCCCGGTGAGCGGCTCGGCCTGATCGGTGAGTCGGGCTCCGGCAAGACGACGACCGCGATGGCGATCATGCGCTTGCTGCGACCGCCGGCGCGGATCACCGCGGGCCGGGTCCTGCTCGGCGACCGCGATCTGGCGTCGATGGGCCAGGCCGACCTCCGCCGGGTCCGCCTGCGGGAGCTGTCCCTGGTTCCCCAGGGTGCGATGAACTCCCTGAACCCGGTGATGCGGATCGGAGAGCAGATCCGAGACGGCATCGCGGCGCACGGTGGCCGGAAGGACGGCTCGCAGCTCCGGACGCGCGTGGTCGAGCTCCTGGAGCAGGTGGGGCTGCCGGCGGACGTCGGCAAGGTCTATCCCCATCAGCTCAGCGGCGGCATGAAGCAGCGGGTCGCGATCGCCATCGCCGCCTCGATGCAGCCGAAGGTGATCATCGCCGACGAGCCGACCAGCGCGCTCGACGTCGTCGTCCAGCGGCAGGTCATCGCCACGCTGGCCGAGGTGCAGTCGGTCGCGCGGTCGGCGGTCGTCCTGATCGGCCACGACATGGGGCTCGTCGCGCAGTTCGCACACACGGTCGGCGTCCTCTACGGCGGCCGGCTGGTCGAGCTCGGTCCCGCGCCCGAGGTGGTCGCCAATCCACGTCACCCGTACACCCGGATGCTGATCGAGAGCCTGCCCGAGCTGGAGGTCAAGCAACGGATGGTCGGGGTGCCCGGCCTGCCCCCGGCGCTGACCGCGATGCCCGCCGGCTGCCCGTTCCACCCGCGGTGTCCGTTCGCGTTCGACGCGTGTCGGGCGACGATGCCGGAGACGTTGGAGGTCGGACCGGGCCGTCGGGTCGCCTGCCACCTCTACCCGGAGCGCGCCGCACTGCCCGAGTTGCCGGAGCTGCCCGAGCTGCCCGAGCTGCCCGACGCGACCGACCTCCCCAGCCGCGAGCGCGGCGTGCGCGACGCCGCGGAGACCCCACATGCCTGAAGGAGAGGAACCGCTCATCGAGGCGCGCCGGGTCACCAAGGTCTACGGCGGCGGCCTGGGCGGCGGCCGGCAGACGGTCGCCCTCGACGATGTCTCGCTCACCATCCCCTCCCAGCGGCCACTCCTCGCCGCGGTCGCGGGGGAGAGCGGCAGCGGCAAGAGCACGCTCGTCTGGCACCTGATGGGCATGACGCGACCCACGTCCGGACAGGTCCTCTACCGAGGGCGCGATCTCGTCACCGGGCGGCGCGCCGATCGGGTGCAGTTTCACCGCGACGTCCAGGCCGTCTTCCAGGATCCGTTCGACGCCTACAACCCCTTCTACCGAGTCGATCACGTGCTCAGGATCCCGGTCCAGCGCCTCCGGCTGGCGCCCAATCGAGCGCGGGGCGAGACGATGATCCGGGAGGCGCTGCAGCGGGTCGGGCTCCGGCCGAACGACACGCTGGGCCGGTTTCCGCACCAACTCAGCGGCGGGCAGCGCCAGCGATTGATGGTGGCCCGTGCCTGGCTGACGCGGCCCAAGGTCCTGCTCGCCGACGAGCCCGTCTCGATGGTCGACGCCTCGCTGCGCGCCACCATCCTCAACGAGCTGCGGCAGCTGCACGAGGATCTGGGAGTCGCGATCCTGTACGTCACCCACGACCTGACGACCGCGTATCAACTCTGCCGGACGATCGTCGTCCTCTATCGCGGCGCGGTCGTCGAGCAGGGCTTGGTCGATGAGGTCATCGCGAAGCCGAAGCACCCGTACACCCAGCTCCTGGTCTCGTCGATACCCCGCGTGCGCGGTGCCCAGGACTGGCTCGACCCGCGCGCCGGCGAGACGACCGACTCCGGCCGGGTCTCGACCGGCTGCCGCTTCGCCAGCCGGTGTCCGGCAGTGATGGCGCGCTGCTGGAACGAACCCCCGCCGCTCTACCGGACGACGGCCGGGAGCCTGGCGCGTTGCTTCCTCTACGACGGCCGGCCGGAGGTTGCGTCAGAGGTCGCGGGGAGCGAGCTGGCGGCCGGGGCCGTGGCCACCGCCGCGCCGGCGGGGGCGAGCTCGGGATCGGACATCGCGCCACCATCCGC
The DNA here is from genome assembly GCA_049283435.1 of Candidatus Dormiibacterota bacterium. Lineage (GTDB taxonomy): Bacteria > Chloroflexota > Dormibacteria > Dormibacterales > Dormibacteraceae > CAVTSA01. The sequence continues at coordinate 755 of JBAPVZ010000765.1, read as the reverse complement.
CGACTGAGGGAGGGCATATGGCACAGCAGCTGATCGTGAAGGACACCTACATCCCCCGCGTGGGAGAGGGGAAGGCGCTGCTCGCAGCACTGCGCGAGAAACAGCAGGTGTGGGTCGACACCGGCTTCCCGGGACTCGAGCTCTGGAAGTGCTTCCACGGGCCGCACAACTCGGTGACGACGATCCAGCGGTGGAACAACATCGGCGAGTGGGAGGCGGCGCGGGCCCGGGTCGTGCAGACGCCGGAGCTCGTCTCCGTCGTCTTCGACCGCGTCTATCCGACCAACGCCGCGCCCTACGACACCGAGCTCTTCGAGGTGATGGAGTAGGTCGTCAGGGACATCATCGTTAGCCAGCTGCGGATTCGGCGTCGGACGCGGGGCCGGTGGGGAGATATCAGTGCGGACACCACAATCAGAGCATGGGCTGGGCCGAGAGGGCGTATTCAGCAGGCGGGATCTGCTGCGATCGGGACTGTGGCTGGGGGGAACGGTCGCTGCTGGACCGGCCATTCTGGCCGCGTGCGGAGGAAGTCAGGCGCCACGCGGAGGTGCCATCAGCGGAACCCTGACCTGGTCTCGCGGCGACGACATTCGAACGCAGGACCCCCAGCAGATCTCGGGACTGATGGAGAGCACGATAACGCGCGTGCTTTACGACTCACTACTCGACTACGATGCGAGCGGGAACCAGGTGAAGGTGTTGGCGACGTCAGTGAGCATGGCACCGGATGGACTCTCGTACACGTTTCAGCT
>JBAPVZ010000764.1:0-3597 GCA_049283435.1 Candidatus Dormiibacterota bacterium | reverse complement strand
GCGGCGCACTCCTCGATCCGTTCCGGCCGGGAGAAGCCGACGACCGTCGAATTGATGCGGAGATCGCGCAACGAGAACTGGAGCGCGGCGGCCTGGAGCGGTACGCCCGTTTCGTGGCAGAGCGCCTCCATCTGCGCGATGCGCGCTCGCAGGTCGTCGCTCGCCGGTCGGTAGGCGTAGGTCGAGACCGCGGCCGGTCCGCGGGCGAGGATGCCGCCGCCGTAGACCGCGGCGTTCAGCGCGCCAATGCCGAGGCGGCCAGCATCGTCGAGCAGGGGCCCCGCCGAACGGTCGACGAGCGTGTAGCGGTTGTGGGTGAGGACGACCTGGAAGGCACCGGTCGCGAGAAACCGGCGCAGCAGCTCGATCGGTCCGCCGCCGACGCCGACGTACCGGAGCACGCCCTCCCGCTGCAGCTGCAGGAGTGCCTCGACCGGGCCGTCGGGCGCCATCGCCGCCTCGAACGCGATGCGCTCGGGATCGTGGAGGTGGACGATCTGGAACCGATCCACCCCCAGGCGCCCGAGGCTCTGCTCGACCGAGCGCCGCACCTGTTCCCCGCTGAAGTCGCGGGTGAGGGGATCGGGATCGACCTTCGTCTGGAGCACGAAGCCCGGCGGCAGGCCGCCCTCCTCTCGGATTGCGAGCCCGATGCGGCGCTCGCTCTCGCCGTCGCCGTAGCCGGCACTCGTGTCGAGGAAGTTGAGGGGTCCCCGCAGGACGCGCCGAACCGTCTCCACCGCGCGCGCCTCGGGCACGTCATAGTCGAACACGCGCCGCAGGTTCGCGAGCAGCGCGCTGCCGGCGCAGATCGGCGTCACGTCCAGGTCGGTGCCCGCCAGCCGTCGTCTCTCCACGTTCCATCCCTCCTCGACGCGATCGGTTGCTCCAAAGAACGGTATGCGTTCGGGCCGCGGCAGTACGCTGACAGCCGGGCCGCGCCGCGGGGGAGACAGCTGCGCGGGCGAGCGGCCGCCGCCGCATCGAGGGAGCGCCGGAGCGAATCCGGCAGGAGGAGAGCCAGTGATCACCGGCATCGGACATCTCGCGTTTCGCATCACCGACCTCGACCGCGCGCTCGAATTCTATTGCGGCACGCTCGGCTTCCGGGAGGCGTTCCGGCTCCACCGAGACGGACAACCGTCGCCCTGGATCGTGTACCTGCAGCTGGCGCCAGGTCAGTTCATCGAGCTCTTCCCGGGTGGCGAGGGTGAGGTACCACCGCGCGGACGCGGCGCCGGCTACAACCACTACTGCCTGCTCGTCGACGATCTGGTCGCGACGCTCGCCGCGCTGCGCTCCCACGGCGTCGTGATCGACGGCGAGCCGAAGCAGGGGCAGGACGGCAACTGGCAGTACTGGATTCAGGATCCGGACGGCAACGCGATCGAGCTGATGCAGATCACCGCCGAGAGCAAGCAGGCTGCCGCCGACGCACGCTGGGGTTGAGCGCTGATCGTGCTCTGACCGCCCTGACAGTCCTGCTGCCGAGCCCGGCGACAGCAGGTAGCATGCTGGGCAAGATGGCCGACCGTCCGCCGAAGCCACCGACCGAGGAGCAGCTCGCGACGCCGCCGGATCTCGTCGACATCCCGCCGTTCGAGCCGTTGCTCGACGAGTCACAGGCGATCGTGCAACCGCCGGCCGACCCGCCGGTCGACATCTCACCGGCCGAGCGCGAGCGAGGCGCGGCGCAGGCGGCTCGAGCTGCCTCCGAGGGGCGGTTGCCGCTCGGCGACTATGCAGACCTCCTCGAGACGCTGACCGAGACGCACGAGCGCGGCGAGTTCGACGCGGCGCTGCAGGAGATCGCCTCGCCGACCGAGATCGTGCCGAGCGCGCCGCCGACGACGCGGCTCATCTCGGTCATGGGCGGCATCGAGCGCAAGGGTGCCTGGCAGCTCGCCTCGGAGACGACGATCGTCAACGTGATGGGTGGCTGCACCCTGGACCTGCGGGGCGCGACCGTGTCCGGGCCGGTCAGCACGATCCACGTCTATTCGGTGATGGGCGGGATCGACATGCGGATTCCCCCCGGGGTCCGGGTCGAGCTCGAATCGACGCCGATCATGGGCGGCGACGACGTCAAGCTCGTCGGGCCGCCGCCGCGTCAGGATGCGCCGACGATCCGGCTCGTCATGCTCCACGTGATGGGGGGCAGCACGATCAAGGATCACGCCGGCCTCGGCGAGCTGGTCAGGGGCCAGGTCGCCGGCATGATGGCCGGGATGGGCGATCCGCAGCTCGGTGCCCACCTGCGCCAGGCACGCCGGCAGGCCCGTCATGCCTCCCACCGCGCCCGCCTCGAGGAGCGTCGGGCGAGGCACGCTGCGCGTCACGATCGCGACCGTTAGCGCGTTTCCAGCAACTCGCCTCCGCCAGGCGACAGAGAGTGGCCAGGCGAACGACAGTTGATTCCCCACCCCTTCTCGTGGTTATACTGCGCGGGTTACCGCATCCGTCGATGCGGACCGGTGGAGGGGCGGCGCCAGAGCCGTGCCGAGTAGTGGGGTTGGACAAGGAGCGTTGCTGTGGGTGGACTGTCGGTGACGACGTCCCAGCGCACGCGTGGCATTTCGACGGCGGTCCGCCGACTGGTCGTGGCTCTCGTCGCGCTCGGCCTCCTCGCGTTCGTCGCCTTCGACCGTCCGTCCTCGGCCGCCGCCTGTGACACTGGACTCAGCGCCTGCGTCCAGATGCAGCAGGCGCAGCAGCAGCAGGACGCCGCCCAGCAGCAGCTAAACCAGATCGTCGCCAGCCAGCAGAGCGCGCAGGCAAAGGCGGACGCGATCACCGCCGTCGTGCAGCAGGCGCAGGCCGAGGTCCAGTCGCAGGAGAATCTGATCGCCGCGACGCAGGGTCAGATCGACACCACCGACCGCAACATCCGCTTCGGCCAGGCGGCGATGGATCGCGATCAGGCCCACCTCGACGTGCGCCAGCAGCTCGTCGCCCAGCGGGTACGCAGCGACGCCGAAACGAATCAGACCGACTACCTGCAGGTGCTGCTCACGTCGGGAAACTTCTCCGAGTTCGTGAACCGGGCGATCCTCGTCAACAAGATCGTGCAGTCGGACCAGCAGCTCGTGCATCAGGTGCAGGCGGATCGCAACCAGGTCCAGGTCGAGCAGCAGCAGCTCCAGCAGCAACGGAACCAGGAGGCGCAGCTGCTCGCGACCCAGGTGAAGCAGGAGATCGTCCTGCAGGCGCAGCTGGCGACCCAGGCGGCGGCACTCGCGCAACAGCAGCAGCTCGTCGCGCAGATCGCGGCGCAGGGAGCGGCACAGCAGCAGCAGGTCGCGAATCTCCAGTCGCAGGTCCAGCAGCTGAACGTGCAGTACCAGCAGCAGGTCGCGGCCCAGCAGGCAGCGCAACTGGCGGCGCAGGCGGCGGCGCAGGCGGCGCAGCGACAGGCGGCGGGACCGCAGCCGGGAGCCAGCGCTGTCGCTGCGTCGGGGAACGGCGGCACCGCCGACAACTTCCCCTACGGCCAGTGCACGTACTGGGCGGCGCTGCATCACGTCGTGACGTGGAGCGGCAACGCGACCGACTGGCTGGGGAACGCGCAGGCGCAGGGCTACGCGACGTCGTCGTCAC
>JBAPVZ010000763.1:0-3853 GCA_049283435.1 Candidatus Dormiibacterota bacterium | reverse complement strand
GTTGAGCGTCAGCTTCAGCACCGGTTTCTTGCCGACGCGGGTCACGACCGCTGGTCGGTGCGCGGTGATCCGTCGGTGGTCGTTCTCCGAGTGCAGGTCGGTCGTGACCAGTACTCGGTCGCCCGCTTCCTGCGCCTCGTAGAGCGCTTCCACCGTGCGCAGACCGGCAGGTGTGCTGATTCGTGTCTCAGGGGCAAAGCACGCGGTGTCGTCACAGAACACAAACTCGCTACAAGGATTCGTCGCATTGATCCGGCCCGTGTTCGGCACGCAGTTCCAGCTCTGAATCGTCGTGTCGAACTGCAGTCCGGGGTCGCCGCAGGTCCAGGCCGACTCCGCGATCTCCTTCCAGAGGTCGGCGGCGCGCATCGACTCCATCGGCCGCCGGTCGGTGACCGCTCGCGTCGTCCACTCGCCGTCTTGGGCGAGCGCCTCCATGAAGCCGTCCGTCACTCGCACCGAGTGATTCGCGTTCTGGAACTGCACGGAGTCGTAGGCGCCGCCGGGCACGTTGAAGCCGACGTCGTAGCCGGCGTCGATCAGCACCGACGCCTTCTTCTCCTCCTCCGCCTTGCAGCGGACGAACTCCAGGATGTCGGGATGGTCGGCGTTGAGGATCACCATCTTCGCCGCCCGCCGCGTCGTGCCGCCTGACTTGATGGAGCCGGCGAAGCTGTCGTACCCGCGCATGAACGAGACCGGGCCGGACGCGGTGCCGCCGCCGGCGAGCGCCTCCTTCGAAGAGCGGAGCACGGAGAGGTTGGTGCCGGTCCCGGAGCCGAACTTGAACAGCATGCCCTCGGTCTTCGCGAGCTCGAGGATGGACTCCATCGTGTCCTCGACCGAGTTGATGAAGCAGGCCGACGCTTGCTGTGAGCGGCCGGGGACGCCGATGTTGAACCAGACCGGACTGTTGAAGGACGCGTGCTGCGTCACGATCAGCCAGCGGAGATCCTCGGCCCAGTTCGCCGCGTCCCCCTCGGTCGCGAAGTAGCCGCCCTCGCGACCCCAGCGGACGAGCGTGTCGACGACGCGATCGACGAGCTGGCGGACGCTCGACTCGCGCTGCGGCGTCCCCAGCTGCCCGTGGAAGTACTTCTGGGCGACGACGTTGCTTGCGAGCTGCGACCAGCCGCGCGGCACCTCGACGTCCGGCTGCTCGAAGAACACCTTGCCGGCCGCGTTCGTGATCGCGGACGTGCGCCGCTCCCACGTGACCAGGTCATAGGCATGGCTGCCGGGAGGCGTGAAGAAGCGATCGAAGTGGAGCCCCGATGCGCCGGGAGTGGGGGAGTCCCCGCCAGAGGACCGTGGTGTGACGTCGGCTGCGGTATCGGCCATCTCTCAGAACGCCCTCCTTACGGAGCAGAAAGAGTCGTGAAGTCGCCGGCCCGGCGGCGTTGGCGGGGAAAAGAAAAAGGCCCCGGAAGCATGCCCGCCACAAACCGCCCCCGAGGCCCGTCGACTCTCCCTAAACTACGCCGGCGTTCGCGACTTGTCAACCACGATCCACTAGTGATTGTGATCGATCGTGGCCAGACCCCCAACATCTGGGAATCCGCTGTGGAAAACCGACCTGCCGCTGGGGATTGTCTGTGCGCTGGCGGTGGGCTTCCTGTGCACTCCTGCCGCGCCGGCGGGGCGCTGGGAACGGATGTTCGATCCATGCTTCGCCGCGCAGCCTACCAGGCGCGGCGAAGACATGCAAGGCGTGTCGCAAGTCGAGTCGTAGGATGGTCGGGCGATGACGCTGCCGCTCCCCGACGCGCCGCCCGGGATGCCGGACCGCATTCCCCTGGAAGAGGTCTACATGCGCATGGCCGAGGAGCTCGGCAAGCGGTCCACGTGCGCCCGCAACCAGGTCGGCAGCGTCATCACCTCGGGCGATCTGACCCAGGTGCTCGGGATCGGCTACAACGGCAACGCGAAGGGCCTCCCGAATCGCTGCGACAGCTCGCAGCCGGGCGCCTGCGGATGCGTCCACTCGGAGGCGAACGCGCTGATCAAGGCCGGCGCGCAGACGCCGGGCAAGCGGATGTTCGTGACCGTGTCGCCGTGCGTCATGTGCGCGAAGATGATCGTCAACTCGAACGTCGATCGCGTCTACTTCCGGCGCGCGTACCGCGACCAGAGCGGTGTCGACGTGCTGCGTGCGGGGGGCATCGAGGTCGAGCAGTACGCGCGCTGGCGCGAGCTCTGGCGGTAGCCCGGGCGACGCGCCCCGGGCCTGCCGAGACCCCCGCCCGGTTTGCGGTTTCGACGTGCGCTTGGTACGTTGAACTCGCAGACGGCCGGCGAGCAGGGAGGTAGCCATGGCGATCAGAGAGGGAGCGCGACCGGTCACGGCACCAGGTTGGACGAGCGAACCGAGGACCGGGGTGGCCCTGGTGGACTGTGATGTGCACCAGGGGACGCGTGAGATCGCGCAGCTGTTCCCCTACCTGCCGCGCGTGTACCGGCAGCAGGCGGAGGAGCAGGGGGTGCGACTGCCCGGATCGGGCTACTTCAACGTCGCCAAGGACGCGCACCGCACCGACCTCGTCGGCGGTGACGAGCGGCCGCGCGAGGATCGCCAGCTGGGCTCCAACTACGAGCTGCTGCGCGCCGAGCACCTGGACCTCTGGAACGTCGACTACGCGCTGCTCACCGGCTCCAGCGTGTACGGCACCAACGTGATGCCCGACCCCGACTTCGGCGCGGCCGTCTGCGCGGCGTTCAACGACTGGACGATCGAGAACTGGGCGGACCGCGACCAGCGCCTGCTCGTCGCGATCAGCGTCTGTGCCAGCGACCCCGCCCTGGCCGTGCGCGAGATCGAACGCCTCGGTGACCATCCCCAGGTGCGCGCCATCATGCTGCCGACCGGCTCGCGCACGCCGTACGGGAACCGCTTCTTCCACCCGGTCTGGGAGGCCTGCGAGCGCCATCACCTCGCGGTCGGCATCCATCCCGGAAACGAGGGCGCGGGCATGGCGGGGCCGCCGACCGGCGTCGGCTACCCGACCTACTACATCGAGACCCGGATGGCGCGACCGCAGATGGCGATGGCACACGCGGTCTCGTTCATCGCCGAGGGCGTGTTCGAGAAGTTCCCCGGACTCAAGGTGCTGTTCGACGAGTGCGACCAGTTCTGGGCGGTCGGCCTGATGTGGCACATGGACGCCGACTGGAAGTCGCTGCGCGATCAGACCCCGTGGCTGCAGCAACTCCCCAGCGAGTACTTCCGGCAGCACATCCGGATCGGCTCGCAACCCTTCATGGAGCCGGAGAACCGCGCCCAGCTGCTGACCATGATCGAGGCCCTCCATGCGGAGGAGACGCTCGTCTTCTCCTCGGACTGGCCGCACTGGGACTGGGACGACCCGGCGACCACGTTCGAGGGCCTGCCGGAGCGCGCCCACCGCCGCATCTTCGCCGAGACCGCCTGCGACCTCCTCGGCATCTGATCTCCGGACGAGATTCCGCAGCCCTTCGATGAACGTGCGCGCGATCGAGGAGACGATCCGGGTCGTCGTCTGCCCCGCGGTCGAACTGAGCCCCGGCGCTCGCTGCCTGGTGGTGCCGTTCCGGGGGCGCGCGGGCATCGGCGTCTTCAACGTCGGTGGCCGCTATCACGCGCTCCGCAACCTCTGCCCGCACAAGCTGGGACCGCTCTGCACCGGCCGGGTGAGTGGCCGGATCGTCGCCGCCGCGCCGCCGACGGCTCCGGCCGCCGATCTCGACATGGTGCGCGAGGGCGAGATCATCCGCTGCCCGTGGCACCTCTGGGAGTTCGAGATCGCGAGCGGGCGCTGCCTGGTCGACCCCAAGGTGCGCGTCAAGACCTATCCGGTCCGCGTCGAGGCAGGACAGG
>JBAPVZ010000762.1:0-2082 GCA_049283435.1 Candidatus Dormiibacterota bacterium | reverse complement strand
GGCGCCATCGCCACCCAGGCGTTCGCCAATTCCGCGTTCGGCCCCAAGGGCCTCGAGCTGCTGACCGAGGGCACGAGTGCGCCGGACGCGCTGGCCCGCCTGATCGCCACCGACCCAGGCGCCGAGCTGCGCCAGCTAGCGGTGATCGACGCGGCCGGCACCACCGGCGTGCACACGGGCGCGGCTTGCTACCCGGTCGCCGAGCACGAGCAGGGGCCGGGCGTTAGCGCGCAGGGGAACATGCTGCGCAGCGGCGGTACCGTGCGGGCGATGGTCGCGGCTTTCGAAGCGGCGTCAGGCGACTTGGCGGACCGGTTGCTGGCTGCGCTCGACGCGGCCGAGGAGGCCGGCGGCGAAGCGCGCGGTCGGCAAGCGGCGGCGCTGCTGGTCGTCGGCGGTGAGCGCATCGAACCGGCGGACGGTCCAGCGCCCGTCGATCTACGCGTCGAGGATTCCGACGATCCACTGGCCGAGCTGCGCCGGCTGCTGGCGCTCAACCGTGGTTACCAGTCGCTCGGGAGCCTGTTCGCGACCGACGTACTCGGCGGCACCGGCGACCCCCGCTCTGAGACCGTCGAAGACGCTCTGGAAGTGATCGAGCGATCGCTCCCGTGGCTGCCTGGCCGCGCCGAGCCGCTGATGTGGCAGGCGATCGTGCTGGCGCGCGCGCGACGGGCCCAGCAGGCACGGGAGGCCGCCGCGCAGGCGGTGCAGCGAAACCCGGAGCTGGGCGTGTTCCTGGCGCGCCTGCAGGACGCCGGAGTGGTGCCCGCCGACACGTGGCGCGAGGAATCGCCGCGGAGATGACGGCGCTACTCGAGATCAACGGGCTGCGCGTCACGATCCCGGTCGGCGGCCGGCCCCAGACGGTGATCCACGACGTCAGCCTGGCGCTCGGGGTGGGTGAGGCGCTCGCGATCGTCGGCGAATCGGGCGCGGGCAAGTCGATGACCGTCCGCGCCATCCTGCGGATGCTGCCGGCGAGCGCGACCGTTGAAGGCGGCTTGCGGTTCGACGGCCGCGAGATCTCGCAGCTCGGGGACGCCGAGCTGCGGCGCTACAGAGCCGATGGCGTCGGCGTCGTGTTCCAGGATCCGCGCGCCCACGTCAACCCGGTGCGGCGGGTCGGTGATTTCATGATCGAGCCGCTCGTCCGCCTGCGGGGGATGAGGCCGGCCGCCGCCCGCGAGCGCGTTGCTGCGATTCTCACGGAGATCGGCGTGGCCGACGGCGAGCGCCGTTTTCGCCAGTTCCCGCACGAGCTGTCGGGCGGCCTGCTGCAGCGGATGATGATCGCGTCGGTCGTGGCGATGGAGTCGCGCCTGATCCTCGCCGACGAGCCGACGACGGCGCTCGACGCGACGACCCAGTCAGACGTGATGGCGATCCTCCTCGAGCTACGCGCCAGCCACGACCTCGCGCTGCTGCTCGTGACCCATGACCTCGACCTCGGCGCCGCCGTCTGCGACCGGATGGCGGTCATGTATGCAGGCACGATCGTCGAGGAGCGCTCGGCCGGGCACGTGATCGACGATCCGCTGCACCCGTATACGGCCGCGCTCGGCGCCTCGCGGCCGGGGCTTGGCGCGCCCGGAACGCGGCTGCCGGCGATTCGCGGCCACCCGCTGTCGGCGTTCGAGGCGCCGCCGGGCTGCCCATTCGAGCCGCGCTGTCCGTTCGCCGAGTCCGAGTGTGCTGCGCGCCGTCCGACTTCATCGCCACTAGCTGGCGGCCGCGTCGCCTGCCTGCGCGCCGCTGAGCTGCGCGGGAAGCTGGTGTCGGCGGCCGGGATGTCGCATGGCTGAGACCGTCCTCGAGGTCACGGACCTGCGCCGCGTGTTCGCGGGTCGCCGTGGCGAGCCCGATCGCGTCGCGGTGCAGCGGCTGTCGTTCTCGCTTCAGGCGGGCGGCGGCCTGGCGATCGTCGGCGACTCGGGGTCGGGTAAGACGACGACGCTGCGGATGATCGCCGGCCTCGACCGCCCCACTGCGGGTGAGATCGTGGCGTGTGGGCGTCGGCGCGCGCGTCGTGCCGGCACCCGCGAGCGGCGCCGCCGCGCGCGTGAGACGCAGCTGGTGTTC
>JBAPVZ010000761.1:0-2684 GCA_049283435.1 Candidatus Dormiibacterota bacterium | reverse complement strand
GCGTCTTGGTGAAGACGACCCAGGGAAGCGCGAGGCTCAGGATCGAGATGCCGATCATGGACAGCGCCTGACCCGGCATGTAGAGCCGGAAGTTGCGATGGCGGAGCGCGACGAGCGCTCGCGTCCTCGGCGTGTTGCCAAACGCGGAAGCGAGTAGCGACATCTTTGCGGTCACCGATGATTGCACGATCCGGGCCGCGATGGGGGAGTTGCTGACCGGCCGATCGGACTGCGGACCTGCGCGTCGATGACGGCGTGCCCGGCGCGTGCTCGATAATCGCTGCATGTCACGCCTGCAGGCGAAGGTCACCATCGCAGCGCCGCCGGAGCGCGTGTGGGCGGCGGTGCTCGAGGATCTCGACGAGATGCCGAAGTGGGCGGCCTACCTCCGCTCGGTGAGCGTCGTGGACGGCGGCCGGCCCGGTCCCGGTCACGCGCTCCGCTACGAGCTGAACCTCCCGGGGGACTGGAGCCTCGTGTTGCGGCCGGCGGTATGGGATCGCCCGCGACACTGCGCTGGCAGCTTCGCCGACAGCCCGGTGACCGGCAGCTGGTCGTACGATTTCGCCGCCGCCGGAGACGGCACCGACCTTTCCTACGACATGGATTTCAAGCTCGGCGGCATGCTGCGCTTCGCGGGCGGTCTCCTGCAGTCGCGTTACGAGCAGGGGATCCGGGATGCGATGGAGCAGTTGAAGGAGTACCTGGAGCGCTCGTGACGGCCTGCGCGACGCCTGCCGTCTGCCGCTCCTGCCAGTCGGCGCCGGCGGCCAGCCCGCACTGCTTCGAGCGTGCCGCTCGGGCCCGCGCCGGCATGGAGATGGAGGTGTGCGGGCCATGAAGGCCAGGAGATGAAGGCACAGACCGGCGAAGGGCGGCTGCAGGTGACGCTGACTGCCCTGCGCGAGCGCGTCGCCGCCGATCCCGACGACGTCGGCCGCAACGAGCTCGCCTGGCTGGCCGCGCGCGTCGCGGCAGCCGAGGCGACGCGGGCCTGGGCCGATCGTTCGGGTGACGCGCTTGCCACGCAAGTCGCCGAGGCGAGCGAGGCGTTGGCGCTCGGCGAGGACGCGATCGAGCTGGGGCGCCGGCACGCCGCGATCGCCCGCGCCGCTCGCCCGCTCGAGGATGTCGGAGCGTCGGCAGAGGAGTGCGCGCTGCGCAGCCGCTACCGTGCTTTTGCGGATCGCGAGGTGCGCCCGAACGCGGAGGCGATCCATCGCGAGAACCTGCCCGTCCCCGACTCGATCATCGAGGGCGCGGCGGCGCTCGGGCTGTTCGACCTGTCGAGCGGCGACCGCCGTCACATGCTGATCGCGACCGAGGAGCTGTCGGCCGCATCGCTCAACGCGGCCGGCAGCCTGATCACGCGGCCCGAGATCCTGATCCGCGCGCTGCGCAACGCGGGGACGCCCGCACAGCGAGCGCGGTGGCTGCCCGACATCACGGGCGGTCGCCGCATGGTCGCGGTTGCGGTGACCGAGCCCGACACCGGGTCCGACGTCGCGGCGCTGCACGAGTGCACGGCCGAACCGGCGGGAGCACGTTGGGTGCTGAACGGGCGCAAGCGCTTCGCCGGGTTCTCGGGCCGGGCCGAGCTGATGGCGGTGCTCGCGCGGACGAATCCGGACGGCCGGCGCGGGCTGTCGCTGTTCGTCGTCGAGAAGCCGCGCATCGACGACCTCGACTTCGTCCACGAGCAGCCGGAGGGCGGGCGCCTCGTCGCGACCGCGATCCCGATCCTCGGCTATCGCGGGATGCGCACGTATGACCTCCTGTTCGAGAGCTATCTGACCCCGGAGGACGCGTTGATCGGCGCCGAGGGCCAGGGCTTCTACCTGCAGCTGGACGGGTTCAGCTCGGGGCGTCTCCAGACTGCCGGCCGGGCAGTCGGGGTCATGCAGGCAGCCCTGGGTGAAGCGTTCGCCTATACGCGGCGACGCGTCGTCTTCGGTTCGCCGATCGCGGACCTGCAGCTCGCGCAGGCGACGCTCGGGTCGATGGTCATGCGGCTGGAGAGCTCCCGACAGCTCAGCTACCGCGCGGCGGCGCTCCTCGATGCCGGCCGGCCCCAGGAGGGTGGGGACCCCGGCGCCGGACAGATGGAGGCGTCGCTCGCGAAGCTGTACGCCGCGCACCAGGCGGAAACGGTGACCCGCGACGCGATGCAGCTCCACGGCGGGATCGGCTACAGCGAGGCGACGCCGGTGTCGCGCTACTTCGTCGACGGTCGCGTGCTGCCGATCTTCGAGGGGGCGGAAGAGGTGCTCGCACTACGCGTCGTCGCGCGCCAGCTGCTGCGCTGACCTGGGCTTCTCGAGCGCGGTCCCTAACGCTTGCGCCCGTAGGCGAACGTAATGCGATAGGTGCTGTGCCGCTGCTCGCATTCCTGGCGCATCGTCCGAACCAGATCGAGGCAATCCTCGGTCGGGACGCCGAGCCGAGCCGCAAAGGCCGGCGCCAGCCTCGTGAACATCGCGCTCACGTTGGAAGCCATGAAGGACCCGCTTCTCCCGCCCCACTCGCCGACCGACATCTCCACCCGCCGCGTGCGGATGTCGCCCATGCCGAGGCGTTGCAGGTGACGCCCCAGGCCACTGGAGATCACACCCTCGACGTCGAGCCCGCTGGACTGTGCGAGCTGCTGTAGGAGACCGACCAGCCTCGCCGTCGCCGGGCCTGAC
>JBAPVZ010000760.1:0-8177 GCA_049283435.1 Candidatus Dormiibacterota bacterium | reverse complement strand
GGGGCATGCTGCACGTCGAGACGACGATTCACGCTGCCTGACGACCGCCGGCACGACTCGGGGAGAGGACCCCTCAGAACGTGATGCCGCCGGCGAGCCGTACGCGCCCGCCGGCGTCGGCACCGAGCAGATTGAGACGCGCGTCCGAGGGCGTGGCGGGGCTGAACCAAACCGCGCCGGTCGCGTCGACGTCGAGGTGCCCGCGGTACTCGGCGAGCAGCCAGGCGGCGACCTGGGGATCGGGATAACCGGCCGCATCGCGCAGGGCGGGCGCGGCCAGGCCGAACGCCCGCATCGCCGCCGGAAAGCGTCGCAGCCAGTCCTGCCGGTAGCACGTCGTCAGCGCCGAGCGGTCGCCGAGGCCCGCCCGTAGCAGCACGTTCAACGCGTGGACCCGACTTCCGTAGGGCTCGGGCGCGCGCAGGAGCGCCTGCTCGTGGTCGAGGCCGCGGAGCGCATCGCGGATGCGGTCGTCGCCGCTCTCCGGCGGCATCGCGAACCACACCCGCTCCGTGCCGGGAATCGCGCGCGCCGTGTGGTACGCATGCGTCACGATCTGCCCCGCCTGCGCTTGCGCGGCGCGACGCAGGTGCTCCAAGAGCCTGGGGTCCCCGTCCCCGCCATCGGGTGCGTTCGGGTCGTGCTCCTGGTCCCACGAGCGGGTCGTCCGAGTCGCGACGGCGGCCTCCTCGCAGCACAGCGGTAGTGCGAGGTTGCGCGAGCCGACCCCGAAGCCGACGCTGGCTCGCCCCCGGCCGCTCGGCGCCGGCGGCAGCGCCGTGCCGCCGAGGGCATCCGCAGCGAGCCGGACATAGCCGAGGCCCCAGCGGTGGCGACGCTGGACATGCCGATGGGTGTGCACGGCCGTCGCGCTCGCCCGCTCGCTCGCCCATTCGATCTGGAAGCTGGGGCCGGAGGAGACCCGGACCGTCACCGCGCGCACCGCCCGCGTCTCGGCGGCATCCTCGTGCTCATGGCGGGACACGTTGACGGCCAGCTGCACGACCGCGAGCGCGACGGCCGCCGGAGCGGGCACCTCGAGTGCGGGGACGACCGGTCGCAGCTCGACGGCGATCGGCGGCACGACGCGCGCCTCGATCGCGAGACGCGCCAGCTCCAGGACTTCGTCGCTCGTGCCGCGATCGTCGTCACCGATCGGCTGCCCGGCGACGATGCGGAGACCGGCGAGCAGCACCCGGAGTCGCGCCGCGTCGTCGGCCTCCAGCGTCGCCTGCAGGGCGCCGAGCGCCGTGAGCAGATCGTCGAGGACGCCGGCGAGCACCGGGCTCCCGGGCTCGCCGCCGCTCACCGCCAGGTGGCCGTGGCCGGCGAAGTAGACGACGTCGCCCGGCATCCAGCCGTGCCACTCCGGGGTCGCGACGACCGTCTGCCGCCGGTGATCGAGCAGGGCCGCCGGCAGCGGCAGCTCGGAGAACTCTGCCGGATCGAGGCGCAACGCTCAGCGACCGCCCCGCGTGGTGGGCGGCGCGTTCGCGCGCCCGCCGCCGCTGCCACCAGGTTCGAGGTCGGCAACCGGCGCCGTCGCTGGGCGACGCGGCAGTAACCGGAAGGTGCCCCCCGGCACTCGCCGGCAAGCACCGATCGCGGTCACCTGCGCTCCGATCCGTCGACCCATCGGAGCCGCTTCCTCAGCGCTCGGCGGCCGTCATCGCAGGTCCCGGTCGAGCACGAGCTCGTACCGGCGGTCGCGATGGGAGACGACGCGAACCGACGAGCGAACGTGATCCTCGAGCCAGCGGTTGAAGCGACGCGCGGCGCGCGCGTCGGTGTCGTCGAGGTAGAGGGGCTGCTTGGCGCGCTTCGCCATCAGGAGCGAGACCGCGACGCGGTGGGGGTACATGCGGCCGGACGGCCCGTGGCGAACCTTGCCCCGGCTGATCGAGAGATCGCCATAACGGGCCGCGAGGAGGCGTTCGATCCGCTGGACGAGCGCGTACTCGCCCTCCCGCTTGTCCTGGAAGAGGACGTACGGATGCACGGCGTAGACGGGCTCCTGCTGCTCGATCGTTCCCACATGACCCGAGTAGACGATCACCATGCATTCGGCGGACCACTCGTACAGCCACGCGAGCACGTCGCTGACCGCCTTCTCGCTCGGTGGCGCCTTCGACATGTCGAGGTCGACGACCGCGAGCACGGGCTTGCGATAGGGAAGGATGGAAAGGGCGCTGTCCGGGTTCTGCGCCGGCAGCATCGGCAAGCCGGCGCGTGCCATCGCGACCTGGAGCCGCTGCAGCTCCTGTGGGTCATCCTCCAGGACGAGGATCTCCGCGTCCGCTCTCATCGTGTTCCTCCCTCTGCGTCACGCCCGCGGCGACGCGTTCCGATCGCCAACCGTAGCAACTCTCCCTCACTGCTTGGCCGGCAGGCCACGCCCCACCGCTGCAGCCGGCCGAACTCGCGACGCAGGAGCGCCGAGTCCGGAAGCCCACGCGGATGCGCCGCCAGCAGACCTTCCGCGACGGGCGCGGATCGCCGCGCACCGTCCGGCGTCAGGATGCCACGATACGGCGTCAGCCGCAACCCTGCTGCAGAGATTTGACGCAGGCGACCGAGCCAGCGCGCGAGCGCGGACCAGCCGGCAAACGGGAACGCTCCTGTCGGCAGCGAGTCCGCCGGAGCGCCGAGCCAGGCGACGACGACGGGCGCCCGACCGCAGTGGGCAGCCAGGTCGGGGGGCGGCGGACCGCTACCGACGACGATCCAGGGCCAGGGCGCCGTGCGCGCCCAGCTCGTGCCCAAGTCGTCGGGCCGGGTCCAGCGCACGAGCGCGACCTCGCGTGGCACCTGCTCGCGAACGGCCGCGGCGAGCCCGGGTCCACTGGCCACAATGGCGATTGTCCGGGCGCCGTCCGGTCCCATGGAGCATCATGGTAACCCCTTCCCGGACGGTTCGACAACTATCTTTGCGGTCGTTCCGGGCGCCTTGCGGAAGCGCTGATTCTATGTCCGCCAAAAGTCCGGCCACGATGGTTAGCATCCCCTGGCATGCGGAAGGCGAAGCCGAAGGTGACCTACCTGGTGCTCCTCGACATCGGGGCGATCGAGGACCACATGGCCCGGGATGCCGGCCGTCGGGAGGCGAAGACCGGGATCGACGCACCCGGTATGACCCGTGCCCCGTCATTCGCCGTCCCTGACGGCCAAGGAGGAATCGCACGATGACCTTGCTCACCTCGCTGATGCTGGCGGCGACGCCAAACACCGCCACCACGGACGTGACCACGCTGCTGCAGAACATTGGGAACCCGGTGTTCAGCGGCGCGCAGATCCTGCTGCCGATCGTCGTCGTGCTGGTCGGCATTCACAAGCTGGTCGAGGGCAAGCACGAGAACCACACGGTTCTGCTCGCGGAACTGGCCGGCATCATCCTCGTCATGGAGGGCGCGATCTTCGCCCTCAAGCAGCTGGCCAACCTGGGCTGACCGCAATCGCAGTCGCATCCATGAGCACCGCACACGGGTCGATCTCCATGGCACTGCCACTCGACTGGAATCCGATCACGTCACCGTGGAACTGGCTCGCGAGCACGTTCAGTCAATATCTGAGCGGTCTGTTCACGAAGGACAGCGCGGGACAGATGCTCGGCGGTCTGGTGCCGGTGGGAAAGGGGATCGACCCGCTCACGGCCGCAGCGGCCAATCCGGTCGTGCAGGTGACGAACAAGTGCGGCTTCGGGGGTGCTGCCAGTGCCGCCTGCTCGTATCACGGCCTCGCCGCCAACCTCGACAAGATCGGGTTCGCGCTGCTCGCGGTCGTGTTGCTCGCTCGCCTCTTCCGGCTGGCGGCCCAGGGTCAGCTGCAGACGCCCGTTCAGGTGCTGCTCGACCTGGCTCCGCGGGGGATCGTCGGCATCACCGCGATGTGCTTCGGCGGGCAGGTGCTGGCGCTCGCGGTGCAGTTTGCGATGGCGACGTGCATCACGATCGCCGAGGTATTCCTGCAGGCGGCGAGCTTGACCAGCCCGACGTCGATCGTCGCTGTCGTTGGAACGGTGGACAGCGCCGTCCTCATCCTGCCGACCCTGGTGCTCGTTTTGCAGTACCTGTCCTTCCTGCTCATGGTCGCGCAGTGGACACTGATCCTCGGCTCGATGCTCGCCCCGCTGTGGATTCCGCTGCTCGTCTACGCGGGCGACGCGAGGCTGGCGATGCTCTGGCTGCGACTGACGATCAGCTGCCTTCTGGTGCCGGTCGTCTGCACGATCGGGGTCGCGAGCGCCTTCGCGCTGATGTCCTTCCTCAACCAGATGCCTGGTCTGGGCACGCTGAGCGGCGCCTTCGGCGGCGATGTCGCGCTGATCGCCGTGGCGATCGTCGTCACGGCCATCATCAGGGATGCCTTCCACCAGGGAAAGTCGGCGGTCAAGGGCTCGTTCCACGCCGTCCATCTCGGTGCCATCGCGGAGGCGCCCGGCATGGCGGTCGCCCGGCTCCGGCAGGCGGGCACCGCCGGGAGGGGTGCGGCGCGCATGGCGGGCGGCGATCCGACCGGGGCGCTGGAGCTCGCGAGCGCGTTCCGGGACCACGGGGGGAGTGGCGCGGGCGCCGGCGGCGGCGCAGCGTCGGCCGCCTTCCGCGTCGAGCCCGGTCACCGATTCGGCAGGGCACCCGCGAGCGGCGGCGCCCGCGCGTCCTCCGGCGATGGCTCGTCGCCGGCGCCGGGATATCAGCAGCCCATCACCGGCGCGCGCACCTCCGCGGACGGTGTCGAGATGCCCGGGAGTCGCCCGAGCGTCGACGTCGAGGCGGGCAGGTATGCGCGGAATGCGCTCGACCACGCGGTCTTTCTCGCCGGGCGGTCGGATCACAGCCCCTCGGGTGCCGGATCGGCATCGCGGCCGGCAGCGCCGAGCGCGGCTTTCACGAGCGCGGCGCGGCCGGTGCCCCGACCCTCCCCGAGCCCCGTCTGACGCTGGAGGCCGATGTCGAGATGAGACCGATCCAGGTGCCGATGGCACTACGTGCCGAGCTCAAGCTGCCGGTGGGACCGATGGAGGTCCCCTTCCGCACCGCCGTCCTGCTGATCGCGACGATGCCGTTCGTCCTCCTCGTGCTCGCGCTGCCGGGCCAGCTGACGACGAAGGCGCTGATCGTCGCCGGGGTGCTCGGGGGCGCGAGCGCGATCTCGCGCCCGAACCGGGAGGGAGTCTGGTTCGGCACCTGGGCCTTCTATCGGTTCGCGGAGCCGCACCTGCCACAACTCGTGCGCTCCGGTCGCGTCCGCTCGGCGACGGTGCGACGCGTCGGCGCCCACCTGCGGATCCCGGCCCACGACCGCCGGCCGCTCTCGCTGCCCGGCGCGTTCGCGCACTGGTCCGACCTGCCGCGCCTGCGCGACGCCGGCGACGGGGTGTTCCAGCACGAGCCGGACGGCGGCTGGATCGCTGTCCTCGAGATCGCCGGACCCCGCGACGCGCCGCTGACCGACGGCTACTCGGCCTGGTCCCGCGCGTTCGTCGACTGGGTGAACACGATCGACTGCCCGGTGCAGATGATCACCGAGGCGACGCATTACGACCGCACCGAGGCGCAGATGGCGTTCGAGCAGTCCCTGCGCCGCGGGCGCAGCCACCTCGTCGACCTGGAGCGGCAGATGGCGGGCGAGGTCGCCGAGCGCAGTCTCGCCGTCCGCCAGTTCGCGATCCTGACGCCGCGCGGCGCGGGTGAGGACGGCATCCCCCCGGCCAACCGGCTCACTCGCGTCATGCAGACGATCCACGCCTCGCGCGCGGAGGCGGAGCGGTTGCGGGACCTGGCGACCCGCCAGGCGGAGACCCTCGGCGTCGTCGTGCGCCCGGTTCCCGTTCGTGACCTGCGGCGGTTCCTCGCGCGGACCCCGGTCGGCTGCGCGGAGGCGGTGTTTCACGGCGGGCAGGTCGTCCTCGGCGACCGGTACGTCTGTATCGGCACCGTGATCGAGCTGCCGACCCGGATCATGCCGGGGTCGGTGATGTCGGCCCTGATCCGGTCCCGCGTGCGCGGCAGTCTGAGCTACCACCTGTGCCCCGTGCAGCCGGCGGCTGCCCGCAGGGAGCTGCGGCGCCAGCGCTCGCTGTACGAGGCGATGTACAAGCGCTCGAAGAGCCCGGACGTCGAGATGCTCTACCAGCACACGCGCGCGCTGGACGAGATGCTGATGTCGCGACAGACGACCGCGCTCCGGGTCGCGCTGACGGCGACCGTGGAGGCCGACGACGACGTCGCCGCCGAGCGCGCGTTCGAGCGGCTGCAGGCGGCGCTGCTCGACGAGGACATGGCGCTGGAGCGCGTGACGTCGCCGATCGCGCAGCTCGCGGCCTCGGCCTCGCCCGGCGGCCGGCCGCTCAACCGCAGCCTGTTCCTGACCACCGGCGAGGTCGCCGCCTATCTGCTCGCCGGGCAGGGCACGGCGTTCGGTGACCCCACCCGTCCGCTCGTCGGCGTCGACACGTCGACGACGGCGACCTGCTGGTACTCGGTCTTCGACCGCACGAACTTCTCGGCGCTCATCCTCGGTTCGAGCGGCGCGGGCAAGAGCGTCGCCGCGAAGACCCTCCTCATGCGACACCACACGCAGGGTGCCGACGTGCTCGTCGTCGATCCGGAATCCGAATACGAGCCGGTCATCACCGCGCTCGGCGGCCAGTACGTCGAGCTCGGCGAGCAGAGCCTCAACGCGTTCGCGGTCGACCCCGACATCCCGGTCGAGGAGGCGGCCGGCTGGGTGACGCGCGTGCTGTCGGTGATGGGTGGCGAGGAGCGCGACTATCAGAACAACCGACCGGTGCGCTCGCTGGCGGCTCAGGACATGGCCTGGCTGTTCGGTGAGGTCGTGGAGTTCTTCCACACGTGGCGTACCGCGCGAGGTGCTGCCGAGCCGGTGCTCTCCGACTTCTGCCGGCACCTGGAGGGTCCCGCGATGGCCAAGGCGCAGCAGCTCCACGTCGAGGGTCGGGTCAAGCGGTGCGCCGACATCGCCGAGCGACTCCGTGCCTACACGCAGGGTGACAAGGGCCGCGTCTTCGATCGCCCCAGCACCGTCTCGCTCCGCGGTCACGCGGTCGGCGTCGGCCTCTACCGGCTCGCCAACCAGCTGCGCGCCGACCTGACGCCGGCGCTCGCGTTCGTCCTCGCCGCACTGCTCGGCGAACTGCAGAAGATGAACCGCCGCCGGGTCATCCTCGTCGACGAGGCCCATCGCGTGCTCGCCGACCCGGATGCCGGCGAGGTCCTGGCCGACGTCGTGCGCACGTCCCGCAAGCGGGGCGCCGGCGTCTGGATGGCCTCCCAGTCGATCCGCGACTTCCTGCCCACCGGCCGCAGCGACCGCCCCTCGCCGGGCGAGGTGCTCGCGACCGTCGCGGCGACGAAGCTCGTGCTCGGCGTGGAGCACGGGCTGGAGACCGGCGTGCAGGAGGCGTTCGATCTGACCGACACCGAGCTGGCGGCGATCACGACGAAGCGCCGGCCCGGTCGGGGGGTGCTGATCGCCGAATGGGAGCGGGCGATCGTGGACATCGCCCCCGGCGAGCACCTGCTGCCGGTCGTCGGCACGAGCACCGTCCTCGAGCAGGCCGGCTGACCGCGGTTTCCCACCCGATCCAGCCGAAACGGGGCCGCTCTGCCGGCAGCCGCCCGCCCCTTCGCCGAGGGCCGGCTACCGCGCGAAGCCGGATGCGACCGCCGCCGCGAGCCGGAGGTAGGCACTCCGGGTCGCCGGCTGCAGCTCCTCGAGCGTTGTCTCCCCGCCGATCGCGAGCCGCTTGTCGTGGGGGATGCGCACCACCGCCCGGCAGCGTCGCTGGAAGTAACGCTCCAGGAGATCGGTGTCGCCGAGCCCCTGCCGGATCCCGTTCAGTGCGACGACCGCGTTCCGGGCCAGATCGCTGTGGCCGTTCTGATCCATCCAGTCCAGGGTCAGCGCCGTCACCCGGGACGCGTCGATCGACGGTGCTGCGCAGAGCACGACCTGGTCCGCGCTCCCGAGCACACCCTGCGTCGCCCCCTCGAGGATCCCGGTCCCGGTGTCGCAGATCACGATGCTGTAGTGCCGCGCGAGCACCGCGATGACGCGCGCCATGTCGTCACGTCCGAGCGACTCGGTGATGCGGGGATCGTTGTCGGACGCGACCACCTCGAGCCGGCTCGGCGCCTGCGACGTGAGCCCGCGGACGT
>JBAPVZ010000759.1:0-2428 GCA_049283435.1 Candidatus Dormiibacterota bacterium | reverse complement strand
GACTATCACAGTTTGACAGGCGTGCTCCTATACTTCGCAACGGCTGGCGAGACGCAGGCCCGAGCGATCGCCGTTGGGACAGCAAGGCGCGCGACAGACGCGACAGACAGGAGGGGGCGTCCATGGCGCTCGAGATCACGGTCAACGGCAAGAAGGTCGCGGTGTCGTCGAGCCCCGACACCCCCCTGCTCTACGTGCTGCGCGACGAGCTCGGCCTCCATGGCCCGAAGTTCGGCTGCGGGTTGGAGCAATGTGGTGCGTGCGCGGTGCTGATGGGGGGCGTGGAAACGCGGACCTGTGCGCTCCCGGTGTCCTACGTGAAGGGCGAGGTGACGACGCTGGAGGGCCTGCCGGGCAAGTGGCGCTCGGAGCACAAGGGTGCAAAAGCGGCGCTCCACCCGGTGCAGCAGGCGTGGATCGACGAACAGGTGCCGCAGTGCGGTTACTGCCAGAACGGGATGGTGATCATGGCGGTCGACCTGCTCGATCGGAACCCGAAGCCGAGTGTGGGCGACATCAAGGACGCGTTCACGAACACGCCGCCGTCGCCGCACCTGTGCCGGTGCGGGACGTACCACAGCATCATCAAGGCGGTGCAGCACGCGTCCGACCTGATGGCGCAGGGGCGGCACTGATGGCGGACACGAAGCCGCGGGAAGTGATGGCGGGCGTGACCCGGCGTGGGTTCCTGAAAGCGGGGGGGGCGCTGGTCGTCGGTCTGGCGGTCGTGCCCGCCGCGCTGCGAGGCGCGGGCCAGGTCGCGCTCGCCGCCACGTCGTCGTCCCCGGCGCCGACGGATCCGACGCAGCTGGCGACCTGGCTCGCGGTGCAGGGGGATGGGACGGTCATCGCCCGTTGCGGTCACGTCGAGCTGGGCCAGGGCAACCGCACCGCGCTCGCGCAGATCGTGGCCGAAGAGCTCGACGTCGCCTTCGGAAAGGTCCAGATGGTCCTCGGCAACACCGACGAGACGTACGACCAGGGTGGCACCTACGGCAGCACGACGATCCGCGGGGCGGGGCTGGAGCTCCGGCAGATCGCGGCCGAAGGCGCGGCCGCGCTGCGGCAGCTCGCCGCGGTCAACCTCGGCGTGCCGGCGACGCAGTTGCAGATCAAGAACGGCGTGGTGAGCGGCGGCGGCAAGCAGGTGTCCTACGCCAGCCTCGTCCAGGGACAGGTATTGACCGCCATCGCGCCGATCACGCTGACCAAGGGCGCGACCGGGTCCATCTCCGCGATCAAGGGCTCGGCGAAGCCGAAGGACCCCTCGCAGTACGCGATCATCGGCAAGTCGATCCAGCGCGTCGACATCCCGGGCAAGCTCACCGGTGCGTACACGTTCGTGCACGACGTGAAGCTGCCGAACATGCTGCACGCGCGCATCGTCCACCCGACCGGGGTCGGCTCGACCGTGCAGGCGATCGGCACCTTCCAGAACCCGATCCCGGGCGCCCAGGTCGTGCTGATCGGCAATCTGGTCGGGGTCCTCGCCGAGCGCGAGTGGGACGCGATCAAGGGCGCGCAGACGCTCCAGATCAGCTGGTCTTCCTGGAACAAGCTGCCCCCGAGCGAGAACATCGCCGAAGCCCTTCGCAACCTGCCGTCGAAGGACAAGGTCCAGCTGTCGCGTGGCGACGTGGCCACCGCCCTCGCCGGGGCGAAGCGAACGCTCTCCGCGACCTACGTGACCCCCTTCGAGAACCATGGCACGCTCGGCCCGAGCTGCGCGGTGGCCGACTGGCATGCCGACGGGACGGTCACCGTGTACTCGGCGACGCAGTATCCGCAGGGGTTGCAGGGGTCGCTCGCGCAGATGCTCGGCGTGCCGCCCGCCCAGGTCACCGTGGAGCGCTACGAGGGCCCCGGGATGTACGGCCGGATGGGCGAGACGGACGATGCCGCGTCCGAGGCGGTCCTACTGTCGCGGCAGGTCGGGCGACCGGTGCGCGTCCAGTGGATGCGTCCCGACGAGCACATCTGGGAACCGCACTCCCCGGGCACCGTCCACGACCTGAAGGCGGCGCTCGACGACAGCGGGAAGATCGTCGCCTGGAGCCACGAGGCATGGATCCCACCGACCGCCGACGGGGTCGAGCTCGGCGGCGCGTTCGCCGGTCTGCCCGTCTCACCGAAAGGCCTGTCGGTCGGCAGCTGGACGGGGCCTGACCTCTACAACTTCGCGAACGCGTACGAGCTCGTGCATGGCCTGTCCGAGCTCGCGGTCGGCGAGACCCCGTATGCGTTCGGATTGCGCACGACCTTCATGCGGTCACCGGCGCAGTACCAGATCACGTATGCCCAGGAGGCATTCGTGGACGAGATCGCGGCCAGGGCGGGCGTCGACAGTCTCGAGTTCCGGCTCGCCCATCTCACCGACCCGCGCGCGATCGCGGTCGTCAAGGCGGCAGCGGCGGCCGCGGGGTGGACC
>JBAPVZ010000758.1:0-4773 GCA_049283435.1 Candidatus Dormiibacterota bacterium | reverse complement strand
CACTCCCCCCACGAGCTCGCGAGCCGAGGGTCGGTGATCGGCAGGCGCTCAACCTCGATGTCTAGGTCTCCCGCCGTCACTTCGAGCTCGACCGGTGTGCCGGAGCCGATCAGGACGACGCCGCCGGCGAGCCGGGGTTCGGGGCCGGCCATGAGGATCGCCTCCACAGGTACGGTCCGCTCGAGTTCGAACGCCTCGTTGACGACCACCGACGGCCGCTCGCCCCGCTCGAAGACAAACTCCCGGCGCCAGCTCCGCACGCCCGCGGAGGGGGAATAGGCGGGGGCGAGGTCGATCAGGAATCGCGTCCGGCTCTCGCCGGCGTCGTAGTCCAGTACCTCGCCGTGAAACGACGCTCCTGGCTCCTGTCCCGTCCCACCGATGAGCGGGACGTTGTGGTACGCCGACTGCGTGAACCAGAGCTCGTACCGGTGCTCGTTGAAGGTTTCCCGCCGGTACGTCTCGCGCCCCACGTCGATGATCACCGGCTCGCCGTCCCGGTACACCATGAAGCTGCCGACGTCGTTGTGGTTGTGGCTGTCGCCGTTGATACCGCACTTGGCCCCGAGGGTGAGCCCGTCCGTGCTCGCCGGACGCTCCCGGGCGACCATGATCTGGCGGCCGGGTAACCACACGTCCCGAGAGAGCGCGAGCGGTGCCTCCTCGATCGGGTGGAAGGGGAAGAGGGCCGGCAGGGTCCGGAGGAGCCGGTGCCGGTCCCCGAGGAGCTGGTGGCCGGTGCCGTCCCCGCCGTTGGCTCGATCCAGCCGGTAGGCCAGCCCGGGAAGGTCGGGGTCGCCGATCCGGTCGCCGTAGCTCCTCAGCAGGTAGGGGCTGATCTCCGTCACCTCGAGGTCGGCGTCGGCGAAATTCAGGAAGTGGTTGCCACCCATATAGACGCGATACATGAAGCGCCCGATCTCCTGCACGAGCGGCTCGCCGTACACGTCGAGGGCGCCGCCGGTGGCCCGCCGGAGCAGCTCCAGGCAATCGAACAACGAGCCGCCCGCCACTCCCCAGTAGCTCGGCCCCTCGTCGCACGCTCCGTCCTCGTCGTAGCCGGCCAGGAAACTGTCCAGACTTGCCAGCGCCTTGCGGACGCCCGCCTCGCGAACCTCGGGCCGCTGCTCGGTCAGCAACAGCGAGACGAGGTAATTCGAGGCGATCCAGGGGCACCAGTTGTTCGGGTGCGGCGAGACGAATCCCATCCAGATGAAGTCGTCACGGGTGAGGTACGGCTGCAGGAAGCGCCGCTCGAGTTCGTGGTCGATGCGCTCGGTGATGACCGGCGCCATCTCGTCGAGCGGCTCCGCGACCAGGTACCGGGTCATGGCGAGCAGGGCCGCCGTCTCACCAACGCCGAGGTCGACGTATGGGTGGAGGACGTCGGGGAGGGGACCGAAGGGGTGCCGGCCGGCACTTCGATTG
The DNA here is from genome assembly GCA_049283435.1 of Candidatus Dormiibacterota bacterium. Classification (GTDB taxonomy): domain Bacteria; phylum Chloroflexota; class Dormibacteria; order Dormibacterales; family Dormibacteraceae; genus CAVTSA01. The sequence goes on along the minus strand of JBAPVZ010000758.1, from coordinate 3,345 downwards.
TGGGCCGGCCAGACCCAGCTCGATTCCTCGCAGGTGAGCCAGATGCCCTCGACGATGTCGTCGACGAACCGGCCGCGACCCTCGCAGCATTCGGCGAGGACCAGGTCCGCGAGGCGCGCACGCCGGGCGTGTACCGGCCCCTCGTGCGCGTCCCGCCTCCCCGTCCGGGCGAAGTCCATGTAGGTCCGCGCCCCGAGAGCTGGCCAGGGCGTCCTGAGCGACGCTGCGGCGCGCTCTACGAGCGCCGACCGCAGGTCTTCGGGCAGGCGCTGCCACGCCGAGCGATCCGACCATGCGGGCCAGGGCCGATAGTCGCTGCTCGTCGCCAGGGTCCCGCCGGAGGCGACGAACCGGTCGTAGGCGTCGGACAGCAGACCGGTGGCAGGGCGCTCGCGCTCCCTGGCATCCGCACCATCCTGCGCTGGTCCCATCTGCACTCCTTTCTCGTCACCTGACCTACTGCATAGCCCGGCGGAGCCGTCGCATGAGGATCCCCCGTGGTCCGCGCGCTCCTACCAATCGCTGCTGCCCCTACCGACGCGCGGCGTGCCGGCGCCTCCTACGCCTAGCTTGCCTTGGCATGGGATTGCGCGAGCTCCGTCTTGATCTGGTTCCCGCCCTGGGACCTCCACTGGCTGACGATGCTGGACCAGCTGCTCACCGGCTGGCGACCGGACACGATGTCGCTGATGCCATTGATGTACAGCGTTTGCAGCGCCGCCCCCTGGGTGGCGAGCGTCGGCGAGTAGAGACCGTACTGGGGATTGTCGATGCCCACCGGGGCCGCGGCGGAGAAGAAGTCGTACATACCCCTGACGACGGCTTCCGAGGGATAGAAAATGACGTACGGCGGTCCGGCGGAGTAGTTGAGCGCGTAACTGCCGTTCTCGTTCGTACCCTTGCTGCTCACGGTGACCGCGCCGTCGCTGACCGTGTAATCGCGGCCTTCCACGCCGTAGCTGATCAGCATGTACTCCTTGCTCCCAAACGGTGCGGCGCGGTAGTCGCAAATCTGGAGGAGCGTCTCGATTCGCGACTTCGACGCCTTCGCGATTCCGCAGAAGAGGTTGCTGAAAACGCCTGAGCTGTTCCAGTAGACCTGGTGAGCTTTCTTGCCGCTGTAGGGCGGAGGCACGATGCCGGCCATACTGCCTTCCGGGTTGGCCAGTGTCGTGTTGACGTAATTCTGGTACCAGCCGGTGATCCCATCCCCGTACATCCAGATCTTTCCGGACTGGAGGAGGGTCTTCTGCACCGTGGTCGCCACCGGCCCGCCCGGGTAGTAGTAGCCGGCCTTGTTCAGCTTGGCCATGTAATTGAGCGCTTCTTGCGCCGCGGGGACCTCGAGGAAGGACGTGAACTTGCCGTTTTTCACCTCCCAGTTGTTCGGGACGGCGAACATCTGGAAGAAGAAGTCCCACTGCCAATGGCTGTTACCGTCCGTGCTCCCGGGGCCGAGCGCCCACCGCCCGCCACCAGTCAGCTCCTTGCAGAGCGCGGTGAACTCATCGCCGCTCGTCGGGACCTTGGCCCCGAGCTTCGCCAGGAAGTCCGATCGGGACTCGTAGCAGGTGTTAGCGATCGGCCGGGGGATCGGAATACCCCAGATCTCGCCGTTGATCATGGAGTTCTTCCAGGCAGTCGTCGGGAGGGCCGCCAGGTTCGGGTACTTCTTGATGTTGTTCCCCGAGAGGTACGGGGTGAGGTTCTCGAAGTCGTGTTGAAGCAACTGGAGGAAGTCCGGCACGGACGAAATGAACATCATCATGTCGCCGACATTGCCCGCCGCGATGGCCGCCGCCTGCTTCGCCGGGTAGCTACCCGAGGACACCATGTCGGGAGTGAGAGAGGCGCCGACGGCCTTTTCGATCGCCTGCCACCACGCGTTCTGGGAAGCAGTGGTCGGCGGCGGCGAGTAGAGCGGTTCGAAGAGCGTGACGCTCCCGCCGTGCGCCGGGGTCTTGCCCGCCGGATACGCTTCAGTCAGGTTTGCGGGAAGCTTGAAGTACCCCGCCGGCACGGTCTGCGTGCCCTTCAGGTCTGGCGGCGGGACAGTTGCGGGTATGTACGTGGGAACGTTGTGCGTGCCCCCCGTGACGCTGCTCGAGCTGCTCGCCTCACCTCCACCAGCGGTCCCCCCGCAGGCGGCGACGACCGTGCCCGCGGTCACCATGCCTGCCAGACGCAGGAATTGCCGTCGATCGACGTTAGGACGAATCATTGCCCGAGTACCTCCTGACTAATTTGGTGCCGTAACGAACGCAGAGCCACGAGGGAGCCAGGCCGACCTCCTATCCCTTGATGGCGCCGGTGAGCACGCCGCTCAGGAAGTACCGCTGGAGGAAGGGGTAGACGAGCAGGATCGGCAGGATCGCCACGACCACGGCGGCCATCTGAACCGACTGCTCCGGAGATTGGATCACCTCGATCGTGTTCTGCGCGGTCTGGGGCAGCGCCGAGTTCGCGATGACGTACTGCTGGAGAACCAGCTGGATCGGCCACTTGGACGTGTCGTTGAGGAAGAGGAGCGCGTTGAAGAACGCGTCCCAGTAGCCGACCGCGTAGAAGAGCGCCATCACCGCCAGAATCGGCTTAGAGAGGGGGAGGATGACCTTGAGGAGGATCTGGCCGTACCCGGCGCCGTCGATCGTGGCCGCCTCGATGAGTTCGTTCGGAATGCTCATGAAGAAATTCCGCATGACGATGACGTTGAACGTGTTGAGCAGCACCGGGATGATCAGCGATGCGTAGGTGTTGAGCAGGTGCGTGTAGTCGACCGTCAGGTAGAGCGGGATGATTCCGGGGTTGAACAGGAACGTCAGGAGGACGATCGTGAGCAACGTGCGCCGGAACGGCAGGCCCTCGACGCTGAGGCCGAAGGCGAGGCAGGACGTCGCGACCAGGCTCATCGCCGTGCCGACGATCGTGACCCCGGCGCTGACGAGCATGGCGCGCGTGACAATCCCGCCGCTGAAGATCAGCTGGTAGGCGGCGAGCGTCAGGTGACGGGGAAAGAGATCGAGCCCGCCGGCGTACTGGACCAGCTCCTTCTGGTTCATGAGCGAGATCAGCACGACGTTGAGGATGGGGAAGAGGATGCCGAGGGCGGCAACGGCAAGCCCCACCCCCTTGATCAGGCTGCTCCACCACTTGCGGTCCCGCTGCCAGAGGGGTGTGCTGGCGCGCCCCCGTCGCCACCATGACCGGGATGGAGCGAAGGCAGCGGCAATTGCGGCCACCGGCTGAGCTCGCCCCTCCCTCATCGGCTCGCTCCCCCCGAGTCGATGACTCCCGCTTCGCCGGCCTGGTGCGCGAGCCAGTTCGCGCCGAGGACAAGCAGGAGGC
>JBAPVZ010000757.1:0-1916 GCA_049283435.1 Candidatus Dormiibacterota bacterium | reverse complement strand
ACGCGATGGCCTACATCTCGATCTCACTCCCCGCCATCCTCGCCGGCGTGCTGGTCACGCCGCTCGGCCTGCGCCCGACCTTCGAGATCTTCGGCGCCGCCGTGTCCACCGTGGCGGTCGTCGTCGCCGGCCAGGCCTGGAGGACACGCCCGGCCCGGACGCAGGCGCCGGCGCCGGTGCTCAGCGCTTGTTCGCCTCCCAGATGAGCACCGCCGGGAGGACGACGTAGCCCGCGCGATCCTGGGCAGCGGGACGCCGCGCAGTGGGCGCCGCTCAGCCGGGGAGGACGGAGCCCGGGAAGCCGCGGACGGGGTGTGCCTCATAGGTGAAGATTCCCGCTTGCACGCCGGGGTCACCATCCATGATCGCGGCCACCTCTTCCGGGCTCGCGTCGAAAATCGCGATGCCGCTCCATTCGCTGTCGTCGGTGACCGGGCAGACGATCGCGAGCACGCCGCTGGCGCGCAGCTCGAAGTTGCGCCGGCCGTGCTCCCAGACGATGCGGTCGGCCGCCGGGTCGTCCCGCTGCCGCGTGGCCCGGAGCAGCACGACGGTGTAGGCCTTCGATTTCGCCAGCATGTCGTGCATGTACGCGTCGCTGATGTCCGTCACCTCGTTGCCTCCTCGTTCGCCGGCGAGTGGAGCAGGACCGCGCGCGCGAGATCCTGGGGCCGCGTGAGCTGGGGCCAGTGGCCGGTCGGCAGGTCGACATAGTCGACGTCGCGGATCTTCGTGAACTCCCGCACGGGCGGCTCGCCCGCTTCGATCCATTCCCGCAGCGTCGCGCTGGTGAACTCGGTCGAGATGGCCGTGACGGGCACGTCGTAGCGGCGGTCGTCGGAGAGCTGCTGCCGATCCCGCGTGACGTGCTCCGGCGACGGGATCGCGTGCTCGCGGAACGCTGCGCGGGCGGCGGCGTCGAGACCGCCCAGCTCCTCGTCCTCGAAAGCCGACCAATCGGGCAGTGCGACCTCACCGTTCTCGGCGGGATAGGCGCCGGCGACGGCGTCACCGTCGCCAGTCGGGAAGCCCCCGACGTAGACGGCGCGGGCAATCCGATCAGGTCGCGCATCGACCGCTGCGTAGGCGATCCCCGCGCCTGCGGAGTGGCCGACGAGCAGCAACTTGCCGGCGGCCGGCTCGACGGCGTCGATCGCCCTGACGGCGGCATCGACCTGGTCGCGAAGCGTGATCCGAGAGCGGTCGGCGTGCTTCGACTCCATGCCGGGCAACGTGAGCGCGTGCGTCTGGTGCCCTGCCTGCTCGAGGGTGGGCACGACCAGGTCCCAGGACGAGCCGTCGAGCCAGAGGCCGGGAATCAGGATGACGTGCATCGGGGCAAGTCTATTTTGTCGCCGGCCCCTGAACACGAGAGACTGGGCCGGTGAACCTCGACGATATCCGGGTCCCGGACACGACGACCTGCCATCTCGCGCGTGAGGTGACCGCGGCCCACTGCTCACCTGCGCTGCACAACCACTGCGAGCGCTCGTTCCTGTGGGCGGCCGCCCTCGGGAGCGCTCAGGGCATCGCGTACGACCCGGAGCTCCTCTACGTCGCAGCGCTCCTGCACGACTTGGGCCTGGTGCGCGTGTTCGACAGCGCCGAGGTGCCGTTCGAGGAGGCGGGCGGGCAGGTCGCGTGGGTCTTCGGCGCCGGCGCGGGCTGGCCGGCCTCGCGCCGCCAACGGCTGGCCGAGATCATCGTCCGGCACATGTGGGGCGAGGTCCCGGCCGAGCTCGACCCCGAGGGGCACCTGCTCGCCGCCGCGACGAGCCTCGACATCTCCGGGCGAGCTGCCGAGCGGTGGCCGGCCTCCTTTCGCGCCGCGGTCGTGCGCCGGATCCCGCGCCTCGGCCTGGCGGAGGAGTTCTTCGCCTGCTTCCAGAGCCAGGCGCAGCGCAAGCCCGCCAGCT
>JBAPVZ010000756.1:0-12211 GCA_049283435.1 Candidatus Dormiibacterota bacterium | reverse complement strand
GTGCCGGCGGTCGTCAGGCAGCGTGAAACGTCGTCTCGACGTGCAGCATGCCCCTCGCGCTGACCGCGCCCGCCGGCGTCGTCGTCGTCCGCTGATAGGTCGCCTGCTCGGACGTGGCCAGCAGCGGATAGGAGCGGCGAGCGTCGTAGCGTGACCGCACCAGCGCCGTCGCGCTGCCCTCGATCGTCATCGCGTCGCCGTCCGGGGTGAAGCCGCGCCGCGCAACCTGCCAGCTGAGTTGATTCCCGGTCGCACCGTCAGCGCCACCTCCGGGGGCTGCCGCCGTCACCCCGTAGGCAACCGGGAGACCCTGCGCGTCGGTGCGGCCCCACGGGACCCCGGACCCGGTGGCCGAGGGTACGGAAGCGGCGGACAAGGGGGCGGCGATGATCGCGATGCCGGGCAGCGGCGCGGCGCCGGGCAGCAGCCAGTCCTCGCCCGCGACGATCCGACCGGCTCGGTCGACCTGGATCGTCGCCGGTCCCGGTGGATTCTTCGGCGTGACCTCGGAGAGGTTCTGCCGCCAGTGCCAGCTCGTCACCTGCACGCGAAGCATCGCGACGCCGTCGGCGACGGCGCCGACCGTCAGCTGCTCGGTGAGCGCGACCTGCATGGTCTCGGCCGCCGCCGGACCGCCGGCCCCCTGCAACTGTTCCTGCGTGTGTTCCTGCCAGTCGACATTCGCCTCCGCATTGATACGCTCACCGGTCTGCCAGTGGATCGCCGCCGGCAGCGTCGGAGCGGATCTCGCCACGACCCGGTGCGGCGCGCTCGGCGCCGGCCGCTTCGCCGCCGGACGACCGGCACCGCAGGCGGTGCCGAGGAGCACGGCGAGCAGAGTCGCGGCGACGCCGACCCCGACCGCGGTCCGCGGCCGCCTCATGGCGGCGACACGATGAACCCGAGAGTCCCGGGGGATCCGGCCTGGTCGATGCGCACGTCGAACCGGTTCCAGTAGGGCTCGTAGCTGAAGGAGGACGCGATGACGTTCTGCTCGATCACCTCGAACTTCGCGCCCTGCACGCCGATCACGGTCGCAACGTGGCCGGCGCCGTCGCCCGGACCGCCCCACCCCGCGTTGTACACGACCATCGATCCGGCAACCGGCTGCGTCGGTGGGTTCACCTGGAATCCCTCGGCCTGCGCCTGACCGTACATCTGATACGCGTCGGCGGCGGGGATGGCCGGCGGCCGGCTCCAGCGCGGATCGCTCGCGTGCATCACTCCCCAGGTCCAGAGGGCGCCCGCGACACACTGGTTGCTGATCGTCGCCGGGTTCACATGCGCGGGGGCGCCGGCCGGCCACGCCGGCAGCGGGATCTGCGTGATCGTCCCGACCGGCTGCGTGAGCGCGATCTCCTGCCAGGGAAGGTTGCTCGCGAGCGTCGTCGCCCCGCCGGTCGCGATCGCGGCGCCGCGATACGATCTGGCCGCCGCCATGACGAGCAGGGCGTAGGGATTGATCACGCCTGCCATGCACTCCTGGTAGGCGCCCCCGCCGCCCGCGTTGTAGTGGCACAGCGCCGCCATCGCCGTGGTGTCGTCGGTGAGGCCGAGATGCCGCAGGTAGTTGGCGGCGGTCGCGATCGCGTCGGCCGGGTCGTAGACGTCCTTCTGGCCGTCGTTGTCGCCGTCGACGGCGTAGGCCGCGAACGTCGGCAGCTCGAACTGCATGGGACCGGCCGCACCGGAGCCGTTGGTGCCCGAGTGGACGCCGGGCGCGGTCGATTGCCCGTTGTGAGTCTCGATCGTGCCGACCCCGGCCAGGATCGTCCAATCCACCCCGAAATGCGCACCCCACGCCTGATAGAGCTGGAGATAGGCGGCTGGAATCTTCGCGAGGGCGATGGCGCTGGGCTCCCAGAGCAGGCCTGACGATGACGTGTCGACGACCGGCTTCAGCGCCGCGGTGACCGCGTTCATGAAGAACGTGCCCATGCTCTGCGCCGTTCCGAGGGCCGAGCTGATGACGTCGAACGTGGACTCGACGGCCTTCTGGATCGTGGTCCACAGCTGCTGGAAGACGTTCATCGAGTGCGCGTCCCCCGCCGCCTGCTGCAGGTGCCACCAGATCGTCGCGTACTTGCCGACGACCGCGTTCTGCACCTGCAGCAGCAGGTCGCCGAGGTCATTGAGCGGCTGAAAGATCCCCGACTGGTCGAGACGGCCGATGTCCAGGTGCTGTCCCGCCTCGATCGCGTGCAGGTGGCAGGCGAGCACCTTCATCGAATCGACGGGCGAGAACGGATCCAACCCCTGTCCCCCGCCGGGCACCTCCGCCGCCCAGCCGCTCCACTGTGACGGTTCGAGCAGGAGGAAGCCGAAGCCGTGCCTGCCGTTCGGATTCGGCAACCACAGCTGTGTCAGCCGGTCACGCGCCTCCGGCAGCAGCGTCGTCCAGTCGCCCGGCTTCACCTGCCCGCCGAGTCCGAGCTCCCGGTCGACCCGGCCCCCCTTCGCGAGATCACTCTCCGCTTCGGCGCGGTACTGCACCGGGACGTCGGACTCGCTGCCCCAGGGATTGCGGTACTGCCCGAGCGTGTCTCCGGCGCCGTTGATCGCATACGAGGCGCCGAGCAGGACCGCGCTGGAGAGAACGGTCGAGCCGCTGATCGGGCAGGCGTTGCTCGCGTTGATCGCATCGACGACGACCGCGATCTGCGGCTTGATCGTGAGCTTGCCTAGCACCTGATCGGCGGTCGCGAACAGGACCATGAACAGCGTCACCGGGATCGCGACGATCGCGATCAGGATGCCGGCAACCAGAACCTTCCCCATCGCAGGTCCATGCTAGCGAAGCACGCCGGACGCCACGCGGACATTTTCCTACGCCTACGGGGTCACCCGTACTGCGGGTGACACCGACCGCGCGTCTCGCCTGCGTCACGGCTGGCTCGCACGGTCTCAGGCGTCGATCGCGATCGGAACCGGCACCGGTCGGCGCTGCGCGACGAGCAGGTCGACACGGCGCCCGTCGTCATACCGGCGCGACCAGCCGCCCCCACTCCAGGTGTCGGTGGCCCGGAGCTGGCGCGTGCCGAGCCGAAACGAGCACTGTTCCCCGGCCGGCTGCGACCGGCCGGTACAGCGGCCGACCATATGCGCGCCGTTCAAGGTCGCCGACGCGGCGGCGGCGAACGAGGCCCCGTTCTCGTCGACGACGACGACGCCGTCGCCGCCCGCGTAGACACCTTGACCGGCGGCCGGCAACCGGGCCCCGTCGATCGTGTAGGCGTGCGCGTCCATCCCCACCTCGACGTGGGGCGCGAGCGTGCTCAGCCAGAAACCGCCCGCGGCGAGGAGCATCCCGGCCAGGCCGAGCAGCAACGATCCGTCGACGAGGGGCGGCCGCGGCGATCGGCGCCGGCGCAGCCAGTGGCGACGCAGCGCCTGACGGCGGTCGACCGGACCGAGCGGGATGTTCTGGTCCACGGATCCCGAGCGACCGGACTCAGAGCCCGGCCGACACCTCGCGAATCACGACCGTGCGCACCTGGCGCAGGTCGTCGGCGATCCACACCGTCAGCTGCCAGCGGCGTCCCGGCGCCTCCCGCCCGCCGCCCGGCAGTTCGATCTCGCTGCGATCCTGGAACGTCACCTCGGCCTTCAGGCCCTCGCCGCCGCCCTCGGTCACGGCGACGCGCAGATTGCGGCCGAACGACGGCCGGTAGTGGTACCCGCTCGCGACCCAGCGGTCGAGCACATCGCCCCAGCTGGCGAGCAGCGCCGGGCTCGCATATCTCCCCATTCGCTCCCGCGGCGAGGCGAGATCGGCGACGCCGCGCAGGCGGTACTCGGGATACAGCTCGACGTTGACCGGTGCCTGCAGGTCGCTGAGCCAGGCCGCGACATCGTGGAGCAGCGCGTAGACGAGTGCCGTCACCCGCTCCAGCCGCTCGTCGACCTGGTCCTGGTCCGACGGCGCTCGCCTGGCGGAGCGAAAGAGGGACATCAGACCGTTCTGACCAGGATGCGGGCGACGACGGCGGCAAGGTCGATGTAGGCGTTGCGCAGGCGAGCATCGACGTCGAGCACGGAGGTGCCCTTGACGACCGCGAGCGTCGCCTTCTCCGTCTTCGGGAACGGCACGACGGCGACCGCACGAGCGCGGATCTGGTCGAGCAGATCGATCACCTTGGGATGGTCTCGGATGCCCTTCTCCGTCGAGACGATGTAGGGCACGACCGCCGCCTTCTGCCGCATCGACGGCGCCTCCAGATACTCGATCACGCCCCGGAGCGCGTTCGGGTCGTCCGTGGTCGGGACGAGCACCAGATCGGCCTGTTCGACGTAGGAATAGGTGACCGCCGCCTCCGCCGAGGTCATCGCCGGCAACGTGTTCGGCAGGTCGATGACGGTGAGCACGAAGCGCTCCCGCAGGTGCTGACAGAACCGCTGGATGAGCAGCGCCGAATAGCCGTCCCCGGGGTCGCGCGATTCCGGGAAGACGGCGAGCGCCGGCGTGCGGGCGTAGGCCGGCGCGCCGGGGAAGTCGAGGCCGTTCTCGAGCTGCGACATGATCTCGCGCACCGTCGTCACGCCATCCGGCAGCATCAGCCGCCCCCACTGATCCGCATTGTTGATGTTCTGGTCGACGAGCGCCGCGATGCCTGCCCGCCCGTCCAGCGAATAGCCGGCGACCTGCGCGAGACCGGCCGAGAGCGCCGTCTTCCCGACGCCGCCCTTGCGCGAGCCGACGACGACGAGCGGCGCCGGCCGGGTCCCGAGCAGGAGGTCTCCGATCTCTCCGGGCACCTCGATCGCTCGCCGGCCGGCGAACACGGCACGCGCCCGCCCGAGCCAGCCCGTCGACGTCTCCTCGGCGGCGACGGCCTCGTCCGGTGGGGCGTCCGCCACGACGGCCTTCGCCCTGCCCCGACGCTTCACCTTCTCAGGTGCGTGCTTCGGCTCCGGATCGGGCCGGTCGACGGTCACCGGGCGCAGCGCCGCCAGCGCCCCCAAGGGGTCCGGTTGCAACCGCCCCTGGGCCGAGTCCGCGATCGCCGGCTCGGTTATCCCCGGCTCGTCGCTCGCGAGCGGCCCCCAGGGAGCGGTCGTGTCCGCCGGCTCGACGATCTCCCGCCCGACCGGTGCCCGCTCCTCGAAGATCGAGTTGAAGAAGTCCGTCTCCGGCTCGGGTGCCACGTTCGGCGCCTGGGGCGTGAGCGACGGCCGCCCCGCGTCGCGCGGCGGTGGGCTCGGGCCGTCCGCGCCGGGCAGCGGATCGCGTGGCAGGAAGCAGGGGTCCGCCGGGTTGTTCCAGGCCTCCATGGCGGCGTGCAGAACCCGGATGGGATCGTCGCTCGGCACCACCTGGACATGCGGATGTCGCGCGTAGACGCCGGCCGTGGCCGCGTCGCGGCACCCGATTACGAACGCGGCATCGAGACCGTCGAGGAAGGTCGGGAGCTTCGCATCGTGCAGGATGACGACGACCGGGCAGGTGTCGCCGGGGACGACCTGAGCCCAGATGCGGTCCAGCTGCCGCGCATCCTCCCCGGTCGCCTCGAAGAACGCGATACCGGTCCGCGGCATGACGACGGCTGCGGCGGGACAGGTCGCGGCGGGGTTGACCGCATCGAGCACGATTCGCGCCGCCTGCCGGTCGCCCGGCGCGTCGAACAGCGGCACGAACGTGATCGATCGGTAGCGCCCGCTCACCTGTGGCTCATGCGTGCTCATCGGTGCCCTCCCGCGTCATCGTCCGAGTTCCTGCGTCGCCTCGGTCACGGAGCCGCCCCCCTGGAGGTCGACCGCCGGCGGCGCGAGCTGGTGCACCGCCCCGGCGACGAGGAGGCTGCAGCCGGCGACGAGCACGGCGACGCCCCATCCTCGACGGAACGCATGGATCGGCACCAGCGCGCTCGCCTCGCGGGCGGCGGCGACGACGGCGACGATCGAGGCGATCGCGAGGATGAGCCAGAGCAGCAGCTCCAGGATTGCGATCGACCCTGCCGAGGTCGGCTCCGGGCTGCTGAGAAAGGCGAGTGCGGCCCGAAGGTCGGGGAGACCGAGCACGAGCACGGCGACGAGAACCTGCAGCGCCGTCACGCCGAGACCGATCGCCGCCCGCCCGAGGCGCGCGCTCATCCCGTGACCCCCGCACCCGGCCTCCCCGCGAGACGGAGCTTGCGGAGTCTCGTGGGGTGGGCGGAACGGAGCTTGCGGAGTTCCGTGGGGTGGTTCATCCTGGGGCCCCCGCACCCGGGGCCCCCGCGAGACGGAGCTTGCGGAGTCTCGTGGGGTGGTTCACGAGAACATGCCTTGCAGCGCCGCCAGCAGCGGGAAGCCGACCAGCGCGAGCAGCGGCAGCACCATGAGCCCGACCGGGATCGCCTGCCGCACGCGCGACTGCTCGGTGCGGACGAGCATGTCGGCGACCTGCTCGTCCGCCGCCGTCCTGGCCAGCGCCGTCAGCACCTCGGCCGGCGCCTGGCCCTTGTCGTTGATACGGTGCAGGCTCGTTCCGAGCAGCCCGAGCGCCGGGATGCCGTACGACTCGCCGATCGCCGAGTAGATGTCGGCCGAGCTCTGGAGCGCGAGGCCGGGCACCTCCCCGCGCGATCGGGCGTCGGCTTCGACGAGCTGGCGCCACCCGGCACCGGCGAAGAGCCCCCGCAGCGTCCCGTCGTCCTGCGCCGGCGCGAGGACCTCCTCCAAGGCGACGGCGACCGGTAGCTGACGCGTGTGCGTGAGCAGGGCGAGCTCGACGAACCCCTGTGCGACCGCTCGCTCCAGCGCCTCCCGTCGATGCTGCGCCGCATTGCGCAGGCGGACATACCCGAGCAGCCACCAGGCGGCACCGAAGGCGAACGCGAGGTAGACCGGGAACGCAAGCCGGCCCTCGAGGCCGAGTGTGGCCAGGTCGAGCACGAGCAGCAGTGCCGCCAGCAGCACCGACGTCCCCGCCTGGCGGAGCAGCCAGGTCGCCGCGCCCTGGCGCTGTCCGGCCAGCTGCAGCAGGCGCCCGACGTCGGTTGCGTCCTGCAGGCGGCGCAGGGCCGGCGCTCGCCGCAGGATTCGCTCACTGACCGGCGACTGCACGTTGATCCCCTGTCGGGACGCGAGTCGACGGAACGTCTGCACGGAGGCGGGAACCCAGGCGCCGAAGCGCCAGAGCAGGGCGAGACCGGCGGCGCCGACGACCAGGATCAGGATGGCCGGCACGAGCTCAGGCATAGCGCCGTTCCAGCAGTCGATCCATCTCTTCCAGGTCCCAGCGCACCCAGACTGCCCGCGGTGTGAACGTGTGGACGAGGAAGAGGACGAACGCGACCATGCCGGCGATCAGGAGCAGCACGAACTGCCCGACGGGGGTGTCGTAGGCAGACCGAAGGGCCGCCGTGCGCATCACCAGGACGAGCAGCACGCCCATCAGCGTGACGACGACGAACACCGTCGCGCGCGCGCCCGAGGCGGCGGCATGGTTGCGTCGCTGGATTTCGAGGTCCCGCTCGTACTGCGGCAGCAGGACCTCGGAGGCGACGGTCAGGAACACCTCCGGCGTGATCGACTGGGCGATCAGGAGGTCGAGGCAGACGCGGTTCGCGATCGGGCTGAGCGCGAGGCGGTCGACCTGCCGGAGCCGCTCTCTGATCGAGCGCTCCGAGCGGGCGAGCGGCGCGAGGATCGAACGCAGCGCCGGATGCGGGTGCTGCCCCTGGTCGGTCAGCGCCTGGTCGACCGTCTGGCTCGAGCTGCGCACCAGCGAGACGACGCTGCGCACCATCTCGACGAGCGCCTGCTCGCGCGCCATCCGCCGCTGCGCAGCACGACCGGAGACGACGTAGGGCAGGCCGAAGATGGCGAGGACGAACACCCCGATCGCGGTGAGCGGCGTGCCGAGCCAGATGCCGGCGGCGAGGCCGAGCACGGCGACACCGACCCGCATCACGAGCCACCAGCGCAACGGCCAGCCCAGGTCGGTCGCCAGCCCACGCTCGTGGCCGAGGATCGGCTGCAGCCGGAGCAGCAGCTGCCGGCGGTCGCTCGGGCCGCGGCCGAGCCCGCCGGCGAGCACCAGGTAGAGCGCCCAGAGTCCGAGCACGAGGAGGACCTCGACGACGAGCACCAGGGGGCTGAACAGAAAGGTCATGGCGCGGCCGGGATCTCCGGGGTGGGCAGCACGCCCTGCAGCTTGCGACGCAGGGTCGGGGGCAGATCCCCGAGCAGCGCGACCTCGCGGCGCAGCCCGCCGGTCTGGGGGTCGCGGCGGTACAGCCACTCCACCTGCCCGGGCTCATCCCCGAGCGCGACGACGCCGCTCACGATGCGGCGACCGTGGAGATCGAAGACGAGATGCAGGACGACGTCGAACGCCTGGTGGATCTGCAGCTCGGCGAGGTGACTGACGTTGGCCGCACCGCGCAGATCAGGCGACATCATCACGTACTGCGCGGCCCGCGCGATCGCCTGCATCGCGCCGTCGGCATGCAGCGACACCATCGAGCCCTCGTGGCCGGTCGTCGCCGCCGAGCATGCCTCCGCCATCGCGGCGTCGCGCGCCTCGCCGAGGATGATGCGGTCGGGCCGCAGCCGGAGAGCCGTCCGCACGAGCTGCCGCATCGAGACGCCGGCTGCCTGCGCATCGTTCGTCGTCGGGGCGACCGTGCAGATCTGCTGCGCGAGCGGGTGCCACCGCCGGCCGTCCCCACGATCGTGCTCGAGATGCAGCTCGGCGGAGTCCTCGATCACGAGCACCTGCTCGACGGGCGGGATCAGACCACAGAGGACACGCAGGAGCGTCGTCTTGCCGGTTGCGGTGCCGCCGGCGACGATCACGTTCGCCTTGCCCGCGACGCACGCGGCGAGGAATTGCGCGACGCCGAACGGCATGCAGTCCTGACGCACGTAGTCCTCGAGCGAGCGGATCGCGACCGCGGTCGGGAGCCGCACTGTCGCGATCACGCTGCTGTCGCCGGTGACGGCCGGACGCTGCACGACGCAGCACCGGAGCAGCGTGCCCAGGTTTCCCTCCGCGATCGGACGCCCTTCGTTGAGCTGACGATCGCCCTGGAAGCCCGGCATCTGGATGACATGCTCGCGGAAGAAGGTCAACACCTCCTCGTTGCTGCGAAACGGATTGCCGCCGGCGCCCAGCACCGCCTTGTGGCCGGCGCGCGTCAGCACCCACTGATCGAAGCGGTTGACGTGGATCTCCTCCAGCCCGTCGCCGAGATAGACGAGGCGGGACAGCGGATAGAGATAGGACGCGAGCACGAGGGTCCCGCGATGGACGTTGCCGCGGAACTGCGCGTCGGACGCGAGGCGTTGCGCGGTGCTCGCATGCAGCCCCAGCGCCTGCGGCTGCTGCCGGGCGCCGTCGACCATGCGCGCGACGAGGGTGGGGAGCTCCTGCTCCTGCTGCACGCTCGCGGTCATGCCGCGAGCCGTACGGTGTGCCGCGATCGCGTCGGCGAGCACCTTGGCGACGTCGCGGGCCTCCTCCTGGACATCCGGCCAGTCGAGCTCCGGAAGGACCCGAGCACGTCCGTACATCGGGGGCGACGGCGCTCCGATGCGGTCGATCACCCGGGCTGCCCCCGCGCGATCGGCTTCCGTTGCCGGCCAGCTCCGCTCCGGCTCCGGCCAGCCGCGACCGGCATCACGCGCATCCTGCGGTCGCACGCTCATCGCCGAACGCAGTGCGTCGTCTCGTACCCCGCTGCCACGTGCTCATTCTGGCGGTTCCCCGGCCATCCGCACAGCGCACGCAGAACGAAACCTGCATGCCGCCACCTTAGCGCGGGAGATGGGACGGCGAGCGGACAATGCAAGGCATCGTCCGCTTCAAGGGCGGGGAGCGGTTGCGGGAGCGCCTGCTTGCCGCGCCTGGAGGACCGGCATCGCCCGCTCCGTGATCGCGAGCGCCCGGACGAGATGCGCACCCTGCTCGGTGAGCGTGGTGCCCCGATCCTCGGCCGCGTGCGCGGACCGGTGATCCCAGCGCACGGTGGCGGCGAGCTCCAGGTGCGGGAGGTGTGAGGCGAGTGCACCTCGCAGCTCTCTCCGCATCTCGTGCCGGCGCGTCTCCAGCAGGATGAGCTCCGCGCGCGGCGGTTGGGCCTGCTGGAGCACCCGGATCGCGCGCGTCAGCAGCGCGGGGCTGTCCAGCATCTGCACGAACACGCGATCCGAGAGTCTGCAGACCGCGTCGGCGGCGCGGGAGGGCGAGTCGAGGCCGGTGTGCGACCAGGCGCTGCCCCAATCGATGACGACGAACGGGAACGGCACCTGCTCGAGCGCGCGGCCCCGCTCCAGCTCGGAGACGAGCGCGTAGACCGGCTTGCCGCAGAGCCCGTTGAGTCCCGCGACGCAGAACAGGTTGCGAGGCCCTGGCACCTGGACCGATTCCTCGCGCAGCATCGCCGCCGTGATCGCCGGGAGGTTCCCGGCGAAGCGTGCCATGCCCCGCGCGCCCGGATTGACGTCGAGGAGGTCGACCAGGGTGCCGGTACCCGACTGGTCGGCGTCGATGACGAGGACCGGGTGCTGCCGGGCCAGCTCGACGGCGACGGCGAGCGCGCTCGTCGTCACGCCCTGCCCGTCCTTGATCCCGACCCAGCTGAGGACGTAGCTCACGAGTGGTGCGGACTCGGCTGACCGGAGGGTGCCGGCGACGCAGTGCGGCCGGAGGGCGCCGGACTCGGCGCCGGCGACGAGCCTCCCACCCGGCCGCTGCCGCCGGCCGTCTGGTTGAGCGCGGCGATCGCCTGCTCGAGCCCGATCTGGTCGCTCGCCGCGTTCCCGGCGCCAGAGCTCTGCACCGCGAGCAGCTCGGCGTTCGCACCCTGCAGGGCGACCCAGTAACGCGCATCGCCGGCGGGAACCCAGATCGAGTGCGTGGAGGCGACGATCAGCCCCCGGCCGACCTGGATCGTGCCACCGCCGGCGACGACGTACACGTCCACGCGGTCGCCCGGCTGCAGGCCGGGCGAGGCGGCGAACGAGATCGGGACCAGCTCCTCGCCGGTGTCCATCAGGTCGTCCGGAGCCAGCAGGTGCGATGCCTGCATCGAGTGCCCGGCCCGCCGATGCGCGCTGATCGGATCCTGGGACAGGACCTCGAAGGCGGCGCCCGAATCCGGGATCGTCACGCGCTGGACGTTGTCCGAGGTGAGCAGCGTGCCGGCCGCCACGCGCTGCGTCAGCATCCAGGCGCCCCGCGTCGCGTGCGAGCCGGTATAGATCTGGAAGTAGACGGCGCCGATGACGGCGAGCATGACGAGGGGCGTGCCGACGAGCAGCGCGACCCTTCCGTATCTCGTCATCGACGTTCCTCCGCAGCGCTCCGGGCCAGGGCCGAATCCGACACCGGCATCCCGCACCCGCCGGCCCCCGTGCGAGTGAGAATATCGCGAACGCCGACGATCGCCGAGGCTCGCGGTCGCCGCACCGACCCGCCTGCCGATCATAGCAAATCGTCGGACCGTGTGCGGACAACGTTAGGGGACTTCCGCGGATCCGCCCCCGACGTCCGCCGCTGCCGGCACGCCGGCGCATCGACGGGCAACCTTGGACGGCGGCAGCTTTTTTTCAACCAGAGCGATCGGAACGCGTCCCTCGTGCGTTGGGGAGGGCGATGGCATCGAGGACTCCGGGCGAGTCGGCGCGCGCCGGGACGCGCCGGGCGGGATGGGTGCGGCATGCGCTGACGCAGGTCATCCCGATCCGCTATGCAGCGCTGCTCGTCATGGCGTTCGTCGTCATTGCCGGGCTCGGCCTGCTGCATGCCGTCCGCAGCAATGCGGCGACGCCGACCAGCGCCGTCCACTTCACGACCGCGACGAACGTCCTCCAGCCTTCGGGGCTGAGTGCGGCCCAGATCAACTCGTTCGTCGCCAAGAAGCGGGCGGGGTCGCCGTATGCGACGCAGGGTGCAGCCTTCCTACGGGCCGAGCAGCAGACGGGCGTCAGTGCCCAGCTGCTCGTCGCGATGGCTGCGCTGCAGACGTCGTGGGGAACCGTGATCCGCGCCAACAACGTCTATGCGATCGGCGGCGAGAGCTACCCGACCCTGCCGGCCGGGATCATCGACGGCGCCGCCTGGATCAAGCAGAACTACCTCACGTCGGGCGGCCGCTACTACGTCGCGCCGACGCTCGCCGGCATGGGCGTGCACTACGCGACCTCGTCGGCATGGGCGGGCACCGTCGCGTCGATCGCGGAAGAGATGTACAGCCCACCGCCGCCGCCACCACCGCCGCCACCA
>JBAPVZ010000755.1:0-2707 GCA_049283435.1 Candidatus Dormiibacterota bacterium | reverse complement strand
CAATTGGGATTACATCAGAGCCAACAGCATCCCGGCTGCGCGCTGACACGGGCACCGGCGCCGTCGCAGTCCCCGACGTCATCGGGCACGATTCAGTGAGGAGTTTCGCATGAGCGTGAGCCACGAGAACCAGCGCACCCCCTCCCTGCCGGCCCTGGCCGGCGTCATCCCGATCGTCGTCACGCCCTTTGCGCGGGATGGTGCGCTGGACCTCGATCAGATGGGCCGGCAGATCGATTTCCTGGTCGAATGCGGTGTTCGCTGGGCCGGCTTCGGCTTCGGCAGCGAGATGCCGAGACTCGACCTGGACGAGGCGACGGCGCTGATGCAGTTCTCGGTTCGCCACGCTGCCGGCCGCCTTCACCTGATCGGCAACGCGGAGATGACGAGCACGCGCGCGGGGGTGACCGCCGTGCGCCGCGTCGCGGACACCGGTGTCGACCTGGCGATGGTGCGGCCGTCGGGCCTGGCCGGCGCCGGGCAGGATGCGCTCTTCGAGGCGTTCGCCGAGGTGAGCGCATCCTCCGGCGTTCGCTGTGTCGTGCAGGACGCCCCCCAGAACACCAGTGTCGACCTGGATCCGCGCACCCTGGCCCGACTGCTGGTCGAAGCCCCCGGTGTCGCGGCGGTGAAGGTGGAGCCGCGTCCGAGTGCGCCGAAGATCGGCGCCATCGTCGATGCCCTGGCCGGTCATCCGGGGACGATCATCGGCGGGGCAGGTGCCGCCGAGCTGCTCCACGAACTGGACCGCGGAGCGCAGGGCACGATGCCCGGGCCTGCCTTCCCTGACCTGCTGGCGGAGATCTGCCGCCTGCACGGCGCGGGCAGGCGGGCGGATGCGGCGACGCTGTTCCGCGATTTCCTGCCGCTGACGACGTTGGGCGGCCGCGGCATGGCGGCCTTCCTGTTCACCCAGAAGTACATCCTTCGCGCCCGCGGCGTCCTCGGAGAGCCGTTCCTGCGCGCGCCCCACGCACCGATCGATCCCCGCCTTGCGGGCGACATCGACACCGTGTTGGAGGCACCCGCACTGCGGCACGCGATCGGGGCCGGCCCGGCCCCTCGAAGGGCGACCGCGACGTGAGCCAGTGGGCCGCGCGTCGATCGAGCCATCGGCCGCGGCACCCGAGCGTCGGCTAGACGGCCTCGAGGCGCCGGTGCGGCGCGGGGGGGAAATACACCCGCACTACGTCGCCGGCTCGGATCGTGCCGGCCTGGATGACGATCCCCATCACACCCGACTTGCGAATCAGGTTCCCGGCGCGGTCGCGATCGAGCACCGCAGACATGAGACCAGCCCTGATGCCGTCGAGCTGGGAGCAGGGGTTGCGCAGCCCGGTCAGCAACACGGCCGCCTCGTCACCGAGCAGCAGCATCGTGTGCTTCGGGAAGGCGAGCAGGTCGAGCGAGCGGGTGACGATGTTCTCGCCCATCTGGCCCGGTGCCACCGCGAAGCCACGCGCGAAGAGCTCGTCATGCAACTCTCCGTGGATCAGGTGGACCTGCCGGAGGTTCGGCTGTCCTGCATCCTGGCGCACCCGAGACCGGTGCTGGACCGTCGCCCCCCGATGTGCATCACCCGCAACGCCCAGGCCTTCCAGCAGGTCGATGCGGTCGACGGCCGACTTGGCCATCGTGTGAGCGGGCGAGACATGCACCGACTCGACGAGGCCCTGAGCATCTGATCGAGACCGCGCCCGGAGCCCCTCCTTCTCTCCGACAGCCACGCTTGCATCGTAGGTGATCGGGGTCCTGCGGCCGTCAGACGATTCGGCTGCGACTGCAAGCCACCGCGCGGGAACGTCGAACGGATGATGGGACTCGCGGCAGTTGTGGGCAGTCGGTGCGGAGGTACGGATGTGAGCGAGCATGCGGTAGTGATCGCAGGAGGCGGTCCGACGGGGATGATGCTGGCGGCTGAGCTGGCCCTGGCGGGGGTCGACATCGCGGTCGTCGAACGGCGTCCCAATCAGGTGCTCGTCGGTTCACGGGCCGGCGGTTTCCACTCGCGCACGATCGAGGTGCTGGACCAACGTGGGGTCGTTGATCGGTTCCTGGCCGAGGGTCGGGCGGCTCAGGTAGCGACGTTCGCGACGACGGTGCTGGACATGAGCGACTTCCCGACGCGTCATCCCTACTCGCTCGGAATCTGGCAGAACCAGATCGAGCGGATCATGGCCGCCTGGATTGCCGACCTGCGGGTCCGGATCGACTACGGACGCGAGGTGACGGGCTTCGCGCAGGACGACAGCGGCGTCGACGTCGAGCTGGCCGAAGGCGAGTCGCTGCGGGCGCAGTACCTGGTCGGATGCGACGGAGGACGCAGCGCCGTCCGTAGTGCAGCCGGCATCGAGTTCCAGGGGTGGGACCCGACGAGGAGCAACCTGATCGCCGAGGTCGAGGTGACCGAGGATGTCCCGCGGGGCATGCGCACCGACGCCACCGGTGTCCACGGCCTCCACCGGATGGAGGACGGCAAGACGGTACGGGTCGTCGTGACCGAGCAGCAGCTCGGGCCGAGCAGCGAGCCCACCCTGCGCGATCTGAGCGACGCGCTCATCACCGTCTACGGCACCGACTTCGGGATCCACAATCCCACCTCGCTCTCCAGGTTCACGGACATGACGCGTCAGGCAGTGGCCTACCGCGCGGGACGGGTCCTACTTGCCGGCGACTCGGCGCACGTGCATTACCCGGCGGGTGGACA
>JBAPVZ010000754.1:0-4373 GCA_049283435.1 Candidatus Dormiibacterota bacterium | reverse complement strand
CGCGGCCGGTCGCGCCGCAGTCGCAGCCGTCGGGGGTGCCGGCGGCGGCGCCGGGACGGGTCGTGTTCGCGCTGCTCATCGACGGGACGCCGCCGGCGGGCGAGGCGTACCAGCTCCAGTTCCAGGTGCCCCACGCCGGGCAGACACAGTTCGAGCTCTGCGGCGCCGCGAACGCGTGCGCGGCCGGCCGCACCTATACCCGTACGTTCGCGAGTCTGCCGGCGGGCATGGCGCCCTACGCGTTCCAGCGCGTCGTCGGGAGCCAGGTCACGACGATAGCGTCGGGGCAGGCGAACATGGGTCAGGGTCAGGTGGTGACCGCGACCGCGAACGGGTGAGCCCAACCGCAGTCTGAGCGGCCACACGTCGACTCCCGGCTGCCCCTGATGTCGGGTCAGGCGCCGTCGTCGTCTCCCGGGTCTCCGAAGAGCCGCGCCCGGAACGGTCGCGAGCCGTGTCAAGCCCTGACTCCTCCGCACCGGGGAGTGTCCTCTGGAATACATCACGTTATATCGCGTTATCTTTTTCCATGAGTTGGGTACATTGGCTTGACGTGAATACGGGAATCGAGGTGCGCCGTTGATGTGGCACGGGGCCCGGCGAACGGATTGGGGCGAGAAGCAGCAGGTCAAGCTCAGCTGGGCGATGATGCGGCGCGTCTTCGCTCACTTCCTGCCCTACTGGCCGCAGGCGCTCGTCGTGCTCATCTGCATCGGGATCGGAGCGGCGCTCGGGCTCGTGCCCGCGCAGGTGACGAAGCTCCTCGTCGACGATCTGACGCAGGGTCGGATCCCGTTCACGACGCTGCTCTGGCTCGTCGCCGCCCTGATCGGCGCTTCGCTCGTCGGCGGATTCGTCAGCGTGCTGCAGAACTATCTCCAGACACGCATCAGCCAGGCGATCATGTACGACCTGCGGACGGGGCTGTTCGAGCACCTGCTGCGGCAGTCGGTCGCGTTCTTCACCCGCAACCGCACCGGCGACGTGATGTCGCGGTTGACGAACGACGTCAACGGCATCCAGTCGGTCGTCTCCGACACGATCTTCAGCCTCGTCCAGAACGTCGTCATCCTGGTCAGCACGATCGTCTTCATGGTGACCCTCGACTGGCGGCTGACGATCGCCGCGGTCATCGTCGTGCCGCTGTTCGCGATCCCGACGCGGCGAGTCGGCCAGGCGACGTTCGCCGCCCGCAAGGACACGCAGGGCAAGCTCAGCGAGCTGACCGCGTACATGCAGGAGGTGCTGGGCATCTCCGGCATCCTGCTCGTCAAGGCGTTCGTGCGGCAGACGGCGGAGAATCTGCGCTTCGGCGGCCTGAGCGGGGAGGTGCGGGACCTCAACGTGCGGCAGTCGATGATCGGCCGCTGGTTCTTCATGCTGATGAGCGTCCTGGGGACGGCAGGGCCGGCCGTGCTCTGGGTGTTCGGCGGCTATCTCGTGCTGCGGCACGAGCTCAGCGTCGGCACCGTCGTCACGTTTGCGACGGTCCTCCTGGCGCGCCTCTACGGGCCGGTCGGCCAGCTGACCTCGCTCCACGTCAACGTCGTCGGCTCGCTCGCACTGTTCCAGCGCATCTTCGACTACCAGGACCTGCCGGTCGAGATCGCCGACCGCCCGGACGCCCACCAGATGGAGCACACCGAGGGTGCGATCGCGTTCGACCACGTGAGCTTCTCCTACCAGCCGGCAACGCGCGCGCTCGACGACGTCTCCTTCGAGATCGCGCCCGGCGAGCTGACGGCGCTCGTCGGCCCGAGCGGCGCCGGCAAGACGACGATCACGTCCCTGCTGCCGCGCTTCTACGACCCTTCGAGCGGCGCGATCCGGCTCGACGGCACCGACCTGCGCGACCTGACGCTGGAATCGCTCGGCAGCCAGATCGGGATCGTCTTCCAGGACACGTTCCTGTTCCACAGCTCGATTCGCGACAACCTCCTCTACGTCCGTCCCGAGGCGAGCGAGCCGGAGATGCTCGCGGCGGCGAGGGCGGCGCACATCGACGAGCTGATCCAGTCGCTGCCCGCCGGGTACGACACGATCGTCGGTGAGCGGGGGCACCGCCTCTCCGGGGGCGAGAAGCAGCGCATCGCGATCGCGCGCGTGATCCTGAAGGACCCGCGAATCCTGATCCTCGACGAGGCGACGTCGGCCCTCGACTCCGAGTCGGAGCGTCTGATCCAGTCGGCGCTGCAGCCGCTGTTCTCGGGCCGCACCTCGATCGTGATCGCGCACCGGCTCTCGACCGTGCTCGCCGCCGATCGGATCCTCGTCCTCGACGGCGGCCGTCTCGTCGAGCAGGGCAACCACCGGGAACTGCTGCAGCAGGGCGGCCTCTACGCGCGGCTCTACCGCACCCAGTTCAGCGTCGAGCCGGCGATCGCATAAGCGGGGGCGGTCGGGCCGCAGGCACGCGGCCGGCGGCGACGACGAGCAGCAGGACGCAGGTGAATTCGCCACGACGATCGCGATCATCGAGGTCCGCCGCCCACGCGCGCGCCTCCTCGGCGCTGATCAGGCCCTTCTCCTCCGCCGCCCTGGCCACCCCGAGCAGATGGAGGCGCCGGTCCGCAACGGCCAGACCGGGCTCATCGTGGGGCCGCAGCTCCATCTGCACGTCGACCAGTCCCGCGCCCCGCATCAGCCGCCGCAGCTGCCTCCCTGACCACGGGTTCGCATAGCCGGCGGCGCGGAACGCGAGCACCCGCCGGGTGACGTCGACCAGCCCGGAATCCAGCAGCAGGATCTCGGAATCGGGTTCCACAGCCACGATCCGACCGCCCGGCCGCACCACGCGTGCCATCTCGCCCATGACGCGCTCGGAGTCGAGCAGGTGCATGAACGTGCGCTTCACCGAGGCCGCGTCGAACGTCGCGTCCGGCAGCGGCAGCCGCGCCCCGTCGGCGACCGCGAAGGAGAGCCCTGGGCAGTCGGTGGCGCGAGCGTGCGCTTCCCTCATCAGACGGACGCTGAGGTCGACGCCGAGGACCGACGCACCGGTCGCCTCGGCGATCGAGCGGGCATCGGCGCCGAGGCCACACCCGACGTCGAGGCAGCGCCGGCCGGGCGCCAGCTCGAGCAGGTTCAATGCCGGGTAAGCCTCCCCGGGCCCGGTCGAGGTGCGGTCCAGGAAGCGAACGAAGGACGCAGCATCGTCGCTGCCGTCGACCGCCCGCCACCGCTCGGAAGGACTGCTCATCGCTTTACAGGCCCAGTCTGAACCTTGATCCGGACCCCTATGATCGCTCGCAGATGAGCCCGGCACTCGACGTCCTGCGTGACGTGTTCCACCTGCCGGAGTTCCGCCCCGGCCAGGAGCCCGTCGTCGAGGCACAGATCGCGGGCCGCGACGTCCTCTCGGTCGCGCCGACCGGTTCCGGGAAGTCGATCAGCTACTGGGTGCCGGCCTTGCTCGACGGCGGCATGACGATCGTGGTGTCGCCGCTGATCGCCCTGATGAAGGACCAGGTGGACCGGCTGCGCGGCCTCGGGGTGGCGGCCGCGTTCCTCAACTCGACGCTCGACCGGTCAGCCCAGCGAGAGGTGCTGGAATCGGCCGGTGCCGGGGAGCTTCGCCTGCTGTACGTGGCTCCGGAGCGGTTCGCCCGGCCCGGCTTCACCGAGCACCTGGGCCGGCTCGGCGTGAGCCGCTTCGTGATCGACGAGGCCCACTGCATCTCCACCTGGGGGCACGACTTCCGGCCCGACTACCGGCTGCTGGGCGACGCGATCAACCGCTGCGGCAGGCCGCCGATCTCGGCCTTCACGGCGACCGCGACGCCCCAGGTGCGGGGCGACATCGTCACCTCGCTCGCGCTGCTTACCCCCCTCGTCTCGGTGACCGGGTTCCATCGCGAGAACCTGCGGCTGGCCGCCCGCCGCCTGCGCAACGACGAGGAGAAGCTGCTCTTCATCGAGCGGCGCCTCGCGCAGCACGCCGGCCGCTGCCTCGTCTACTGCGCGACGGTCCGCGCGACCGAGGAGGTGGCGGCGGCCCTCCGAACGGCCGGGCATTCGGCGCAGGCGTACCACGCGCAGCTGGAGGAGGGGGCGCGGCGCGACGTGCAGGAGGCGTTCGCCGGCGGCCGGCTGCGGATCGTCGCGGCGACGATCGCGTTCGGCATGGGGGTCGACATCGCGGACATCCGCCAGGTCATCCACTACCACCTCCCGGGGTCGCTGGAGGGCTACTACCAGGAGGCGGGACGGGCCGGGCGCGACGGCGAGCCGGCGACGTGCATCCTGCTCTGGCGGCCGGGCGATCGCGACATCCAGTCGTTTCTCCTCGACAAGACGTTCGAGGAGGCAGGCAGCGGCGCCGAGGCGGGTGCCCGTCGCCAGCACGGCTATGCGCGCCTGGCGCAGATCGAGGC
>JBAPVZ010000753.1:0-1823 GCA_049283435.1 Candidatus Dormiibacterota bacterium | reverse complement strand
GCTCGATAGGCGTCGACCCATGCGATCGCGGTCGCGGAAGCCGACTCGGACGACGTGATCATGTCCGCACTCTCCTTTCCTGGGATGGCGCGTTGACGGCGACCCGGTCGAGGCGGCGTGCGCCCAGCATGTTGCAGAGTTGGTATTGACACCAGTACGCGCCGATCCGGTCGATCGTCAAGCCCTCGTCGACGCGCAGCAGCCACACCTGGTCGAGCTCCAGGACTCGCCCGCGGGCCGGAATCCCCCAGAGCTCGCCGGCCTGGGCGCCCTGGATCCTCACCTCCGCGATGGCGGTCCGGTCCATCCCGACGAAGAGGCGGCGGATCGAGAGGCGCAGTTCCGGGAAGGCTGCCGCGACGTCGGCCAGGTAGCGCCGCATGACCTCGGCGGCGGGGCCGTGCAGGTTGAGCGGGGTCAGCTCGACGGGCGCGTCGGGCTCGACGAGGGCCAGGGCGTCCCCAACCCTGCCCGCACCCATTCGATCGAGGAACTCCTTCGCGATTGCGCAGGCCTCGTTCGCCATGGTCGACATCGTGACACTCTCGGATGCCAATGGCCAGGTGCCAAAGGTTCCCCACCAAATCTTAACCTGCCCACGGGATCGACGGAAAACGGCACACCCTGATCTACACTGCTCGCTGGGGGAATGACAGCGGATTTGAACGGCTCGCCAGGTGTGACCAGCGCCGGAGGGCAGCCGGCGGTGCGCGTGCTCATCGTCGACGACCACCGGGTGGTGGCCGACGGCCTGCGCCTGGTTCTCGGCGAGTACCCCGATCTGGAGGTGGTCGGCATTGCCGGCGACGGGTTGACCGCGCTCCGGCTGGCGTCGGCGACGCCTCCCGACGTCGTGCTCGTCGACTACCGTCTGCCGGATATGACCGGCGTCGACCTGGCCGCCCGCCTCCGCACCAGCGTGCCGGGGCTCCGTGTGCTCTTCCTGAGCATGGTGATGAGCGCCGCCCTGATTCGGGAGGCGGTGAGGGCCGGCGCCCGGGGCTACCTGGTGAAGACCCAGCCGGCCGAGGAGTTGGTGGACGCCGTCCGCCGCGCCGCCGCCGGCGAGATGCTGATCTCGGCCTCGACGCTCGTCGACCTGGTGGTGGGCACCGACGAGGGCGCGCAGCTCCTCGACCGGCTCACGCCGCGCGACCACGACGTCCTGCGCCTGCTCGCGGAAGGCCTGGACAACCGCGCCATCGCCGCCCGCCTGGGCATCGGCTACGTGACGGTGCGCAGCCACGTCCGCAACCTGAGCAGCAAGCTCGGGGCTCACTCGAAACTGGAGATCGTGGCGCGCGCCGCCGAGCTGGGCCTGATCGACCGCTGACCGCCGCGCCCTCGCGCGTCGCCGTCACCCTTCGTTCGCTCCGGCCAGAGATGGGTGGCCGGCCGCGGCCGGATTTGCCCCCTCACGACGCCGCGCGAAGCGGGGGTGCGTCAGGGACCCCGAAGGAAGGTGCAGCCGCGGGTTCCGGGTCCGCCTTCAGCTCGAACACGATCTGTTGTGCGTCGAAGACGGAGTCGATGAGCTGGGTGGGGGTAGGAGCGACCGGGAGGCTGGGCCGGGGCTCGAAACCGAGCCCGGCGAACACGAGCCGGGCTCTCATCCGCAACTCATCGGGGACCCGCGGAACTTCGCGCAGGTTGAGCTCCTCGAGCTCGGCGATCATGCGGTCGGTGACCTGGATCAGCCGCTGGACCGCCTCCCGCTTGGCTCTCTCCTCGCGCGCCCGCTCAGCCTCCAACACCATCGTGTCCACGGCGGCGCGAATGCCGCCGGCGAACAGTGACCCTCCCCTCTCGACGAAGACATTCGC
>JBAPVZ010000752.1:0-4821 GCA_049283435.1 Candidatus Dormiibacterota bacterium | reverse complement strand
CGATGCCTCTCGAGAGGGCCGAACGCCGGCAACCGGCCGCTACGTTGCGTCGTCCACACGGCCGGCGGAGCGCCGAGCCGGCGACGTTTCCCCGCTCCGATGGGTGGGTATTCATCAAACTATGGCGTTGAAAGCAGCCTGGGAGATCGCCCTGGATAAGAACGAGGAGTACGAGCGGCTGGCGGTCGTCACCGACGAGCTGCTCAACCACGTGGCAATGCTCGAGGAGAGCTGGAACGCGATCCAGCCCCGCGAGGCAGTGCCGGCGGAGGCGGAGCGTCCAGCCCACCGGATCGCCGCCTGACGAGGGCGTGACCGCGAATCGGTAGCCCGGCCCTCCGGCGCACGTCGCGCGGCGGCTGCCAGACTGAGGCCGTGAGTGGACCGCTCGCAGGCGTACGCGTGTTGGAGCTGGGCCAGTTGATCGCGGGGCCATTCGTGGGCCGGGTCCTCGCCGACTTCGGCGCCGACGTCATCAAGGTCGAGCCGCCGGGCAAGGGCGACCCGATGCGCCTCTGGGGGGTGCACCGCTATCGCGACCGCGGCCTGTGGTGGCCGTTGCTCGCCCGCAACAAGCGGCTCGTCTCGCTCGATCTGCGCCAGGAGGCGGGCCAGGAGCTATGCCGGCGCCTTGCGACGAGGTGTGATGTGCTCGTCGAGAACTTCCGGCCGGGCACGCTGGAGCGCTGGGGTCTGGGTCCTGACCGTCTGCACGAGCTCAACCCGGGACTCGTGATCGCGCGCGTCAGCGGATACGGGCAGACGGGTCCCTACGCGCACCGCGCCGGTTTCGCGTCCGCGAGCGAGGCGATGAGCGGTCTGCGCTACGTCAACGGGTATCCCGGACAGGTCCCGCCGCGCCCCGGCGTGTCACTCGGCGACTCGCTCGGCGGCGTCTTCGCGGTGCAGGGGATTCTGATGGCGCTCTACGACCGCGACGTGCACGGTGGCAAGGGCCAGGTCGTCGACACCTCGATCACCGAGAGCTGCTTCATGATGCTCGACTCGATCGTGCCCGAGTACGCCAAGCTCGGCGTCGTGCGCGAGCCCGCCGGGAGCCGCATCGGCAGCGCGGTGCCCTCGAACGTCTACCGCTCGCGCGACGGCAAGCAGATGGTCATCGCCGCCAACGCCGACAGCCTGTTCGCGCGTCTCTGCGAGGCGATGGGGCAGCCGGAGCTGAACGACGATCCGCGGTTCTCCACGTTCTGGGCCCGGTTCGAGCACGTGGACGAGCTGGATCGGACGATCGGCGATTGGGCGGCGCAACACGACGCGTCGGAGATCGATGCGCTGCTCGATCGGGCCGGTGTCGTCTGCGGCCCGATCAACAACGTCGCCGATCTGTTCGGGGACCCGCAGTTCAAGGAACGCGAGATGCTGGTCCCGGTCGAGGACGAGGAGATCGGCGAGCTCGTCCTCCCCGGCATCGCCCCCAAGCTGTCGGAGACGCCGGGTGAGATCCGGTGGCCGGGGAGCTGGCAGATCGGGAAGGACAACGCCGCCGTGTTCGGCGAGCTCCTGGGCATGGACGGCGCCGAGCTGACGCAGCTGAGCGAGGAGCGGGTGCTGTGAGGGAGGTCGTGATCCGTGAGGTAGGCCCGCGGGATGGGCTGCAGAACGAGAAGACGATCCTGCCGGCCCCGGTGCGCGCGGAGCTGGTCCGGCGCCTCCTCGCGACGGGGCTCCGCGAGATCGAGGCGGTCAGCTTCGTGCGGGCCGACCGCGTGCCGGCGATGGCGGACCCGGAAGCGGTCGTCGCGGCGGTCGGGGCAGCGAACGGCGCCGTGCTCTCCGGCCTCGTACTGAACGAGCGGGGCTACGACCGTGCGCTCGCGGCCGGCCTCACCGACCTCCACTACGGCTTTCCTGTCACCGACACGTTCGCGCAGCGCAATCAGAACTCGACGACCGAACGCGGACTGGCGCTCGCCCATCGGCTCGTCGAGCGCTCGCGCGAGGACGGCGTCACGCTCGACGTCGGCCTGATCTGCGCCTTCGGCTGCCCGTTCGAGGGGCCGGTGCCCGTCTCCCGGGTGCTCGCGATCGCCGAGCGGGTGATGGAACGGCCACCCGACTCGCTCACGGTCGCGGACACGATCGGTGTCGGGGTCCCCAGCCAGGCGCGCGATCTCGTGGCCGGGTTGCTCCCCTACCGCCTGCCGGTCGCGGTGCACCTGCACAACACCCGCAACACGGGGATCGCGAATGCGTACGCCGCCGTCGAGGCGGGCGCGACGCTGCTCGATGCGTCGGTCGGCGGCGCCGGCGGCTGCCCGTTCGCGCCGAACGCGACCGGCAACATCGCGACCGAGGACCTGGTCTACCTGCTTCGCGGCGTCGGCATCGACACCGGCGTGTCACTCGACGGGCTGATCGAGGTCGCGCACTGGCTGGAGGAACGGCTGGGCAGGACGCTGCCGTCGATGCTCGCGCGAGCCGGCGACTTCTCACCGGTGAGGTAGGATCGGGGTGCCGGGCCCGCGCTCTGCCGAGCCGGGCGGCACCGCGATTGCCGTTTTTCTTGACGATGCCTTGTCAATCGCTCCTTCTGGCCGCGGTCGAGTGGCGCTGATGGGTGCGCACCCCGGCGCCGTTGGTCGCCCTCCGCAGGGCGGCACATGAGAGCGCCCTCCGCGCACCGTCCTCAGCGCCGCCGGCCACCGGAGGGCGACGCCTTCGACCTGATGGCGTGCCTCGCCATGATCGGTGTGGTCGGCGCCCTGCTCGCCGCGCAAAGCGTCCCCGCGACGAGCGTCGGAGGCGGCGCGCTGCTCCTGCTGACGCGCGCGACCGGACCCGTCGTCGTCGCGCTGCTGACGATCTTTCTGTGGCGCGCCTACGATCTGCGCCGCGGATGGAGCGCCGTTCGTCTCTGGCCGGCGTCGGTCGCGGCGGCGGCGCTCGTCTACGTGGTGTGGAGTGCGATCTACCTCGCCGCCGGGGGCGGCTGGCTCCGACCGCTGCCGGCCCTGCTGACCTCGTTCGCCCGTGACCTGCTGACGGCCGGCGCACGTGCGAACCTGTCGCTCGTCCTCGTCGCCGTGCAACTGTGCGTGCTCCTGCCGGTCGTCCGCGGGCTGGTGCATGCGACACGCGGCCACCATCGCGGCCTCTTCACGTGGAGCCTCCTGCTCCAACTCGGCCTGTCCGTGGCCTTGCAATGGCGGCTGCTGACGCCCTACGTCCCGCAGCCGGTGCTCTCGATGGCCGGCGCGCTGCTCCCGAGCTATCTCGTGTTCGTCGTCGCGGGAGCGCTGCTCGTCGAGCACAGCGCCGAGGCCGTGGCCTGGTTGCTCACGCATCGCGGCGGAGCCGCGGCGCTCGTGCTCGGCGGCGTGGCCGCTGCCGAGGCGAGCTACGCGATCGACGTCCGATGGTGGCATTCGTCCCCGACGGCCGCGTCCGCGCTCCTGGAGCCGGCGGTCATGGTCGCTGCGCTGGCCGGGCTCCTGGCGCTGTACGGGGCCGGCGTGTGGTGGGAGTCGCGCCGGCGCCCGGAGTGGCAGCGACGGCTCGCGGCGGGAGGCTCGCGCGCCGCGTCGGGCATCTACCTCGTGCATCCCCTGCTGCTCCAGGCCGCGATCTCCGTGTGGTCGACGACCGGGCTCGGGGAGCGGCTGCCCGCGCTCTCGACGAAGGCGACGATCGGTGCCGATCTGGCCGTCGGCGTGCCGCTGCTGTTGACGGCGTCCTGGGTGCTGATGGCCGCCGTCCAGCACAGCGTGCTGAGCGCTGCGCTGACAGGTCGCAGGCGCCGGCGCGCTCTCCGCGACGGCCAGGGAGAGGGAGGAACGCGCCGCTTCGCGCTCAGCGGTGGCATCGGGACTGCGCTCCTGGCCGGCGTGCTCGCGGTCGCGGTCGGCGCTCAGCTCTTCCCCGGGGTCCTCGCCGCCTCGGGTGGCGCCCCGACGCCGCCGGCAGCACCCCCGGCTCCCAGCCTGGTGCCCGAGACGACGACCGCGATGACGCCGCTGGCGGCCGGCACGAGCGCCACCATGCACGCGATCACGGTCGGCGGCCGGCAGCGCACGTTCGAGGTCGTCGAACCGGCGCCGGCGGTCGCCGCCAAGCTCCCCGTGCTCGTTTTCCTCCACGGCATCGACTCCGACCTCGCGACCGAGGAGTATCGGGACGGCCTGCTCCCGCTCGCCAGAGCCGGCGAGGCGATCCTCGTCTACCCGGCCGGGTTCGACGAATCGTGGAACGTCGGCACGTGCTGCAGCGTGGCCCAGAGCCAGGGCGTGGACGATGTCAGCTTCCTCAGCGACGTGGTCCACGAGGCGGCCGCACTCCCCGGAGCGGCGCCCGATCGGATCTCCGTGCTCGGTTACAGCGACGGCGGCAAGATGGCGTACGACCTCGTCTGCCACGAGCCGCGGCTGGTGGCCGCAGCGGTCGTCGTGGCGGCGCTGCCGGCGAGCGGGTGCGCGCCCGGCTCCCCGGTGCCGCTGCTGCAGGTGATCGGGACCCTCGATCCGGTGAATCCGTACCAGAACGTGGTCAGCCAGGTCACCGCCTGGCGCGCGCGCGACGGCTGCTCGGGGAGCGCCCGCACGCAGACCGTGGACGCCCTGACGACGCAGCGCTGGTCCGACTGCGCCGGGGGCTCCCGGGTCGAGCTCGCGACCTATGCCGGGGCCGGTCACGGACCGTTCGGCGGCAACGGCTCGCCGAGCTTCGAGCAGGTCGCCTGGTCGTTCCTGCAGCGCACGCCGCTCACGACCTGACCGCCCTCCCCCACTGCGCGGCCGTTGACCTGGCGCCGTAGCCACTTTGCATTTGCGACGAAATCCGCTACCCTCGACCGCAATTCGGCAA
>JBAPVZ010000751.1:0-2741 GCA_049283435.1 Candidatus Dormiibacterota bacterium | reverse complement strand
CGTCTGACGAACTCGAGAGGAGCGGGGCCGCACGCGGAGCGCGGCCCCGACTCCGCCCTCTCGGCCCCGACACGCCGGCGGATCGGCAGGGCTTCAGCGCCTCAGGTGCCGGACTCTCGAACCGGCTCGGTGGCACCCGGCACGTGGAGGGCGGTACGGTCGATCAGCTCGCCGTTCTTCGCGACGAGCCAGATCGACCGCAGGTTCCGGACGTCAGCCGTCGGGTCGCCGTCGACGACGACGAAATCGGCCAGGCGGCCCGGCGCGAGCCGGCCCAGGCGGTCGCCGAGACCCAGGAACCGCGCCGCGTGCACGGTTGCGGCCCGCAGCACGTCGATCGGCGCGATGCCGGCGGACTGCAGGAGCTCGAGCTCCCGGTGGTAGTCGGCGCCGAGCGACAGGTCGGTGCCGGTCACGACGCACCCTCCGGCAGCGACGAGACGGCGCAGGTTCTCCTGCGCGACCGGCGTCATGACGCGCATCCAGTCGGCCCACCGGTTCTCCCGCTGGCGCGCGCTCTCCACCTCCTGGAGCTCAGCCCGCTCCTCGGGCGGCAGCGTCGCGCGATAGAGCGGCTCGTCCAGGTACTCCGGGTGGTCGGCCAGTCGCGGATACCGCTCGCCGATCGCGAGCGTGCTGGCGACCGGCGTCCCCCGCTGGGCGAGCAGCCACACGAACTCGTCCGTGACCGGCGACTGGATCACGGGATGGGCGAGCGAATCCGCCCCGCAGGCGATCGCCTCCCGCGCGCGCAACTCGTTCGACACGTGCACGGTGACGAGGCGGCGCGCCTCGTGGCAGCGGTCGATGATCGCGCGCAGCGTGCCCAGATCGAGGATCGGGATCAGCGGTCGCACGCCCCAGTTGTGCTCGTCGTAGGTGATCTTGACGACGTCGGGCCCGGTCGCCAGGTAGGCGTCCAGGGCGGGCAGATCGAGCGGGAGTGCCCGGATCGTGGTCGCGACGTCGCTCGCATGGCCGCCGGGACACGTCAGCAGGCTGCCCGTGCAGAAGATCCGCGGGCTCGTCAGCTCGCCCGAGCGCTCCGCGGCGCGCAGCTCATGCAGCCGGGCCGCGTCGTTGCCGGCGTCGTACAGCGAGGTGACGCCACAGTAGAGATACGTGTGCAGGCGCGCGACGAGCGCAGCGCGCGACTGCCCGGAGTCCGGCAGGGCCGGCGTCGGCTGCGCCTGGGTCGGGCCGGTGTGTGAGCTGCCCCGCAGGTGGATGTGCAGGTCCATCAGGCCGGGCACCAGGAAGCGACCGCCGCCGTCGATCACCGGCAGGCCGCTCGGCGGCCGGACCTCGGGCCCGCAGGCGACGACCTCGGC
This sequence comes from Candidatus Dormiibacterota bacterium, assembly GCA_049283435.1. Classification (GTDB taxonomy): domain Bacteria; phylum Chloroflexota; class Dormibacteria; order Dormibacterales; family Dormibacteraceae; genus CAVTSA01. The sequence continues at coordinate 1,410 of JBAPVZ010000751.1, read as the reverse complement.
CCCCTCGACGGCGAGCGTCGTGCCCGGCGCGACCTCACCCGTCAGGGGATCCACGGCGCGCACGTTGGTCAGGCAGAGCCCCACCGCTAGCTGGCCCGCACGAGCAGGTCCTCGTGCGCTGCGAGCGCGTCGAGCAGGCGATCCACGTCCTCCGCCAGGTTGTAATAGTGGAACGAGGCGCGCAGTCCGTCGCCGCGTGGCGCGCACAGAACGCCGCGCTCGGCGAGCCGGGCGGCCAGCTGGTCGGCATCCCGCGAACGCAGGACGACGAGCGGCCCGCGCCGGCCAGCGTCCTCCGGCGTGCGCAGGGCGTAGCCGGCCGCCGTCGCCCCTTCGACAAGGCGCGTCGCGAGCGCTGCCACGTGCTCCTCGATCGCCGGCGTGCCGACCTCCCGGACGAGGGCGAGGCCGGCCCGCGCACCGTAGACGCTCGGGATCGGCGGCGACCCGCTCTGGAAGCGGTTGGCCGTCGGCGCGTAGCACAGCCGGTCGCCCTCGAACGCGAACGGATTCTCCTGCGCGAACCAGCCGCTGTCCAGAGGACGCAGCCCGTCGACGAGATCGCCGCGCACATAGAGGAACGCGACGCCCGGCGGTCCCAGGAGATACTTCAGCGCCCCCGCGACGAGGATGTCGACCCCGAGCGCACGCACGTCCAGCGCCTGCACGCCGGTGCTCTGGTAGGCATCGAGGCAGAACAGCGCGCCGGCGTCGTGCGCCACCCGGGCGGCGGCGGCGACGTCGAGGCGGCCACCGCTCAGGAACGACACGTGCGTCGCCGCGACGAGGGCCGTCGTGCGGTCGACCCGGCCGGCCAGGTCGTCGGTTTCGATCACGCCTGCCCGTTCGGGTACGAAGTCGACCGTCGCCCCGCGCTGCGCCTGCGCGAGCAGGATCTGACCGACGGTCGGGAAGTCGAGCGCGGTCGTCACCAGACGGGAGCGCTGCCTGAGGTCGAGCGCGCCCGCGACCGCGTTCAGCGCCGAGGAGTCTGAGAACGTGATCGCGATCTCCTCCGGACGGGCGTTGATCAGGGCGGCGAAGTCGGCTCGCAGCAGCTCCGACTCCTCCACCCAGCGCCCCCAGGGGTTGCCCTGCTCGTCCCACGAGTCGAGGTAGGTGGCAAACGCCTGGCGTACCGCCGGGGACAGCGCCCCCTGCGAGCAGCTGGCCAGGTACGTCTTCTCTCCGAAGATCGGAAACCGGGCCCGGAACTTGTCCGGCGCGTCCCGCACGACTACTCCCACCTCGACCTCCCTCTCTTCGTGTCTGCGACGCTGCTTCCGTGTGAGCGACGCTGCTCGATGTCCGCGGCGCCGCTCTCTCTCGGCCACGCTGCCGGCGGCACCGTGCGCCCCATCGTGGCAGGCTCCGGCCGCCGGCGTGCCGGGTATCTATATAGGCGTACGA
>JBAPVZ010000750.1:0-2470 GCA_049283435.1 Candidatus Dormiibacterota bacterium | reverse complement strand
GCTGCGCGCCGCGGAAGTTGAGCCTGGCCAGGGCATAGCCGCCGGGCAACGTGATCGCGAGCGTGATGCCGACGACGCAGGCGGCGACGATGACCGTGTTCAGCGCCCAGGTCGGGAAGTTGGTCTGCGTGAAGAGGTACTGGTAGTGCACCAGGCTCAGCGGTCGCTTGAACCAGAACGGGTTGACGGTGGGATCGATGATGTCGTAGTCCGCCTTCAGCGTCGTGATGAACATGTAGGCGACCGGGAAGCAGGCGATGACCAGGTAGAACAGGAAGGCGAGATAGATCAGGATCCGGTTGCGGACGTGCCTCGTCGAGGGGCGCCGGCGCCCGATGCGGGGAGCGGTTCCGGCCCTGGCGGTGGCACTCATGTCGATTCCCCCCGGCGGTAGAGCATGCGCAAGAAGAAGATCATCCCGACGAACAGGATCGGGAACAGGATCAGCGCGTCGGCCGCGCCCCGCGACAGGTTCCCGCCCTCGATGCCGGTCTGATAGGCGAGCATGGGCAGCGTCTGCGTCGCCCCGTTGGGGCCGCCCTGGGTCAACAGGTCGACGATCGTGATGTCCCCGAGGGTGAACGTGACGTCGTAGATCAGGCCGATGAACAGGATCGGCGCGATCATGGGCACGATCACGTAGTGCCAGCGGCGGAGGAAGCCGGCGCCGTCCACCCGGGCCGCGTCCAGGATGTCGGGTTGGATCGAGGTCAGGCCGGCGAGCACGATGATGGCGCCGAAGGGGAAGCCTCGCCAGATGTTGACCATGAGGATCGCGACGTAGGAGAAGAAGGGATCGCCCAGCCACACCGGGTAGGGCTGGTGCATCACGTGCAGCATGTCGCCGAAGACCCGGTTGATGACGCTGAGCTGGGGATTGAAGAGCCAGTACCACCCCTGGAGCGCGAGGGCGAGCGGCATCGTGAACGGGATCATCAGGAGGCCCCGGATGAGCTTCTTGCCCCGGATCGTCTGCAGCAGCAGGAACGCCAGGCCGATGCCGAGCACGGCTTTGCCGATCTCGGAGAGGAACGTGAACGAGAGGGAGTTGAACAGCGCCTGCCGGAACGTCGGGTCCTGGACCAGCGAGATGTAGTTTGCGAGCCCGACGAAGCCGCTGTCGCCACCGGCCACGGTCGAGTTGCTGAGGCTGAAGTAGATCGAGAGGAGGAACGGGTAGGCGACCAGGACCAGGATGTAGAGGACGGCCGGGGAGACGAGCAGGTAGCCCCAGAAGGCATCCTGGCCGAGGAGGCGCCGCGACAGGCTCCGTGCGCGTCGCGGATTCCTCGCCATCTCGGCACGCGTCACACTGCTGCTCAGCGCACACCTCCCCCCCGGAGGCCGGCGGCCTCGACCGGGGCGACTCTCGATGCGGCAGCGCCTGGTGAGGGCCCCACCCTTAGGATGGGGCCACCGCCGGCCCAATAACGTGGAGCGTAGCGAGGTGCGTGCGGTCAGTCAATCACCCTTGGTCGTGACCGCCGGTTTTCGGTGGGGGCCGCTGCCCCGCTGGATGGCCGGCTTGGCGCTCTGCGTGCCCGCGTTCCTCGTCGTCTTCGGCCTGCTGCTGTACCCGCTCGTCTACGACCTCTGGGTGAGCCTGACCGACGCCGCCAACTTCCACGGGTCGGGGCGTTTCGTCGGCCTCGCCAACTACGCAGCACTCCTCAGCGATCCCGCCTACTGGCGAGCGGCTCTGAACACGGTCGCGCTCACGCTGGCGACGGCCGCCGTGGAGATGGTCGTCGGTCTCCTCACCGCGCTCCTGCTCTGGTGGCGGTTCTGGGGCCGCAGCATCGTCTTCCTCGCCGTGTTCGTGCCCTGGGCGGTGCCCAGCGCGCTGGCGGCGTTCTCCTGGTTCTGGCTCTTCCTGCCCCCCTTCCACTCGTTCTACACGCTGCAGGCGATCGCGGCCGAGCAGTGGCTGAACGGCATCTTCGGGATCGGCGCCTGGGACGTCCTGAGCCTCGCCGTGATGAACGTCTGGCGGGGCTCGTCGATCATCGCGATCTTCCTGCTGGCCGGGCTCAACGCGATCCCCGAGGAGCTGCTCGAGTACGGACGCCTGGAGGCCCGGACGCGCTGGCACTACCTCTGGCATGTCGTGCTGCCGCTCAACCGCCGGATCACGGTGCTCGCGGCCGCGATCGCGCTCACGATCACGTACTTCGACTTCGTCTCCATGTACCCCGAGACCGGGGGCCGCGTGACGGTTCCGATGATCGGAACGCTGTCCTACCTGGACCTCATCCTCGGCGGCCGGACGGGCTACTCGGCGGCGCTGATCCTGACCCAGATTCCGTTCGCCTTCGCGCTGGCGGCACTGACGCTGCACTTCGCGGAGCGGGAGTCCCGGCCGCAGGTCCCGGCCGCCGTCGACGCCTGGGGGCCCGCCGGAGAGGGCGTGGCGCCACCGGTGCGCGCCCGTCCCTCCCCGAGCCGGCGGCCCCGACCCCGACCCCGGTCC
>JBAPVZ010000749.1:0-1584 GCA_049283435.1 Candidatus Dormiibacterota bacterium | reverse complement strand
CCCCCTCGGCGGGGCCGTCGCCGTCGCCCTCCGGCTCGGCGTCGCCGTCCCCGACGACGAACCCGCTGTAGAGCAAAAATGAGGCGGCGCCGGGATGGCGCCGCCTCGTCGCCGGTCCCCTCGAGCGTCAGGACGTCTGCGCGGGGACCGCCTCTTCGGCCGCGACCTTCTCGAACGTGAGGTCGGTGTCGGCCACGTCGACGAGGACGGTGTCGCCGTCGGCGAACTCGCCCTGCAGGAGTCGCATCGCGAGCTGGTCCTGCACCAGGCGCTGGATCGTCCGCTTCAGCGGTCGCGCTCCGAACGCCGGATCCCAGCCGCGATCGGCGAGCAGTCGCCGCGCCGCCGCCGAGACCCGCAGGTGGACGTTGCGCGTCTCGAGCCGCTTCTCGAGCGTCGCGAGCTGGATCCGCACGATCCCGTCGAGCTGCTCCTTGGAGAGCGGCCGGAACACGATCACCTCGTCGACGCGGTTCAGGAACTCGGGCCGGAAGTGCTCGCCCAGCACCGTCATCACGGCCGACTGGGTCGCCGCGAAGTCCTGGCCCGTCATGCCCTGGATGATCGGGCTGCCGAGGTTCGACGTCATGATGACGACGGTGTTGCGGAAGTCGACCGTGCGTCCCTGGCCGTCGGTCAAGCGCCCGTCGTCGAGCAGCTGGAGCAGCACGTTGAAGACGTCGGAGTGCGCTTTCTCGATCTCGTCGAACAGGATCACCGAATAGGGCCGGCGCCGGACCGCCTCGGTCAGCTGGCCGCCCTCGTCGTAGCCCACGTAGCCGGGCGGCGCGCCGAGCAGGCGGGCGACCGTGTGCTTCTCCTGGTACTCCGACATGTCGAGGCGCACCAGCGCGTGCTCGTCGTCGAACAGGAACTCCGCGAGGGCGCGGGCGAGCTCGGTCTTGCCCACCCCGGTCGGTCCGAGGAAGATGAACGAGCCGACCGGCCGGTTCGGGTCGGCGAGACCGCTGCGGGCGCGGCGCACCGCGTTCGCGACCGCCTCGACCGCCTCCTCCTGACCGATCACGCGGTCGTGGAGGCGCGTCTCCATGTGGATCAGCTTCTCGACCTCGCCCTCCATCATCCGCGTGACCGGGATTCCGGTCCAGCGCGCGACGACCTCGGCGATGTCCTCCTCGTCGACCTCTTCTTTGAGCAGCGCCGTCCCCGAGCCCTGGAGCTCGGCGAGCTTCGCATTCGCCCTCTCGAGCTCCTTCTCGAGGGCGACGGCGTCGCCGTAACGAAGCCGCGCCGCCGTCTCGAAGTCGGCGCTCCGTTCGGCTCGCTCCGCGGCCTGCCGCACCTCTTCGACGCGGCCTTTCAGCTCACGGATCTCGCCGATCGCCTCCTTCTCCCGCTCCCAGCGCGCACGCAGCGCGTCCCGGTTCTCGGCGAGCGACGCGAGCTGCTTCTCGAGCACGGCCAGTCGCTCCTGCGACGCGCGGTCGGTCTCCTTCTTCAACGCCTGGCGCTCGATCTCCAGCTGCCGCTGCTGCCGTTCCAGCTCGTCCAGCTCGACCGGCATCGAGTCGATCTCCATGCGGAGACGCGCGGCCGACTCGTCGACCAGGTCGATCGCCTTGT
>JBAPVZ010000748.1:0-4623 GCA_049283435.1 Candidatus Dormiibacterota bacterium | reverse complement strand
CGCCCCTCCGCGAACTCGCCGATGAAGAGCCCGCCGGTGATCGTCCCCGCCTCGCCGTAGTCGCTGTTGCGCAGGTCGGCCGAGGGGCTGCGCAGCAGCTCTCGCAGCTCGGGGTAGATGGGCAGCCGCCAGACCCGCTCGCCCGCCCGCGCCGACGCGCGCTCGACCTGTGCCCACAGCACGTCGTCGGAGGCGAGCGCCGCGCTCGCGGTATGCCCGATCGCGACGCGCGCCGACCCGGTCAGCGTCGCCAGGTCGACGAGGTGGGTCGCACCGCTGCGGATCGCGTAGGTCATCGCGTCGGCCAGCACGAGCCGCCCTTCGGCATCGGTGTTCAGGATCTCGACCGTCCTGCCGGCGGCGCTGGTCAGCACGTCTCCCGGCTTCTGAGCCTCCGGGCCGAGCAGGTTCTCGGAGGCCGGCACGACCGCCATCACGTCCACCGGCCAGCGCTCGGCGGCGATCGCCCGGAACGCGGCGAGCACCGCCGCCGCCCCCGCCATGTCGCCGCGCATGCGCACCATGCCCGCCGCGGTCTTGATCGAGAGCCCACCGGCGTCGAACGTGATTCCCTTGCCCAGCAGCCCGAGCATCGGTCCCGACCCGCGCCCGCGATGCACGAGGCGGATCAGCCGGGGCGGACGCGCCGAGCCGGCGCCGACGCCGAGCAGGAGCCGGTAGCCGCCCTCCCGCAGCTCCGCCTCCCGGAGCACCTCCGCCTCGGCACCGGTCTCGTCGGCGATCGCGAGCGCGATCTCGGCGAGACGCTCAGGCCAGAGCTCGTTCGCGGGCGCGTTCTGCCATTCGCGAGCCTGGGCGGTCGCCGCGCCGACCCGGGCCGCGACCGCGAGCTCCGCCTCCCGTCCCTCGCCGAAGCCGGCGAAAGTGAGGACCTCGACCGGCTGGCGGCGATTGCCGGAGCGGCGCGCATCGCGCTCCCAGGCGCCGGCGACGGCGCCTTCGACCGCGGCAGTCAGGTCGCCATCCCCGAGGCCGCCGCCCGCGAGCACCGCGATCCGCCGGTAGCCGTACCCGTGCGCGGCGCGGACCGACCGCTGCACCGCCAGGCGAAGGCGCTGCCCGTCCAGCTCGGGACGGGGCCCGACCCCACAGAGCAGGACCCGGCGGAGGCGGCCGGGACCGCCGGTCGGGATGAGCAGCACCTCGCCGAGCGCCGCCCGCTGCTCGCCAGACGTGACCAGGCCGCTCAGCAACCCGTCCAGCTGCGTGTCGAGCGCAGCCGCCGGACCACCCAACGGTTCGCCCGGCGCGATCGCCACCACCGCCACGTCGACCTCGAGCGTGTCGAGGCCCCTGGCGGCTCGCACTGCGGGCGGATCCCAGAGGACCGGCGCCCCCGACGTCATGTCTGCTTCTGCCATGTCACTCCCATGTGCGTACGGGGCGCGGCGACACCGTGCGCCGGTGCCGCGCCGAGCCCTCCCCTCCTGCGGTGCCGCTCACGCGCGCAGCGTCGGATCGAGGCGATCGCGCAGCGCGTCGCCCAACCAATTGAAGCCGAAAACGGTCAGGCAGATCGCGATCGCCGGGCCGAGCTCCAGCCACCAGTAGCCGTTGGAGAGGTACTGCGCGCCCTCGTTCATCATGTAGCCCCAGTCGGGCGTCGGCGGCTGGGCGCCCAGACCGAGATAGGAGAGCGTCGCCTCCGTGATGATCGCGAACGCGGCCGAGAGCGATGCCTGGACGATCAGCGGGCTCGTCATGTTCGGCAGCAGGTGACGGGCGATGATCCGCGCCGATCCGGTGCCCAGCGCATGCGCCGCGAGCACGTAGTCGGCCGACTTCACCTGCAGCGCCATCGCCCGCGCGAGTCGGGCATAGACCGGCACCTGCACGATGCTGATCGCGAGCATCGCATTGACGACGCCCGGCCCCAGCGCGGCGACGAGCGCGATCGCCAGGATCAGCGAGGGGAACGCGAGGAGCGCGTCGACGAAGCGCATCAGGACGAGGTCCACGACGCCGCCCCAGTACCCCGAGACGAGGCCGACGACGCCTCCGACGAGGAGGCTCGACAGCGCCGTCGCGAGGGCGATCGGGAGGGATACGCGGCCGCCCCAGAGCACGCGCGAGAACACGTCGCGGCCGAGCTGGTCGGTGCCGAGCAGGTGGCCCGGCCGGGGCGCCTGGAGCGCGATCCCGGGCTCGGTCGCGAGCGGGTTGTGGGGAGCGAGCCAGGGTGCCAGCAGACTCGCCAGGCCGAGGACGCAGAGGAGGGCGACTGCCGCCAGCAGCCGGGGATGGTCGAGCACGCCGCGCGGCCGCCGGCCGCCGGGCGCCCGCGTGAGGCCCGCCCGATCGAGGTCCTCGGCGCGGTCGGCGATCATGCGTAGCTGACGCGCGGGTCGACGACGGCGTAGGCGGCGTCGACGAGCAGGTTGACGAGCATGTACACGATCGTGACCAGGAGCACGATCCCCTGGATCACGGGATAGTCGCGGGCGAAGATGCTGTTGACGGCGAGCTGTCCGATCCCCGGCCAGGCGAAGATCGTCTCGGTGACGACGGCGCCCTGGATCACATTCCCGACCTGGAGCCCGACGATGGTGAGGATCGGGATCAGCGCGTTCTTCACCGCATGGCGGTTCAGCACCCGCAGCCGGCTGGCGCCCTTCGCCCGCGCCGTGCGGATGTAGTCCTGCGACAGCACGTCGATCATGGCCGACCGGGTGAAGCGCATCGTCACCGCCGCCGAGAAGCTGCCGAGCGTGATCGCGGGCAGCACCAGATCCCGCAGGTTCGTCGACGGCGCCTGGGCGAGCGAGATGAAGCCGCCCGCCGGCAGCCATCGCAGCCCGACCGCGACGACGAGGATCAGCAGCAGTCCGGTGGCGAAGGACGGGATGGTGACGCCGACGACGCCGAGCGACGTCGCCAACCAGTCGACGACACTGCCGCGTCGGGCCGCGGCGAGCGCACCGAGCGGCACGGCGACGACGGTCGACCAGAGCAGCGCCGCGAACCCGAGCTCGAGCGTCGCCGGTGCCCGCTGCGCGATCGCCTGCGTCACCGGTTGGCCGGTCTGCACCGACTGCCCGAGGTTGCCCTGCAGCACGCCGCCGATCCAATCCAGGTACTGCACCGGCAGCGGCTGATCGAGACCGAGACGGTGGTGCAGGGCGGCGAGCGCGGCCGGCGTATAGCTCTCGCCCAGCATGATGCGCGCCGGATCGCCGGGGATCAGATGGATCAGGGAGAAGACGGCAACGGTGACGAGGAAGGCCACCGGCACCATCAGGAGGACGCGACGGACGAGGTAGCTGAGCACCCCTGCGCGAGCCTCAGCTCTTCCAGACCTTGGCGAGCCGGTTCATGCCATCGGGGTAGAGGGTGAAGCCTCGGACGGCCGTCGAGTGCACCTCCTGCGACGCCCAGAAGTGGAAGTAGACGAGGGGCGCGTCCTTGACGACGATGCTCTGGGCCTGCTGATAGATCGATTTGCGGTCGCTGCGGGCCGACGCGACCCGCCCCTGCTGCAGGAGGCTGTCGACCTGCGGATTGTCGTACTGACCCCAGTTGAACGGGCCGGTCTTGTCGAACCAGCCGTACAGGTTGCCGTCGGGATCGAGCCGCCCGCTCCAGGAGACGAGCGCGGCGTCGAAGTGATGAGCCTGCTCGTCCGCCGTCACCGCGGCCGCCTCCTCGACCTCGATATGCATCGTGATGCCGGCCTTCTGCAGCTGCGCCTGCATGAGCTGCGCCTGCTGGGTCGACTGCAGGAGGTTCGAGGTCTTGAGGGTGAACTGGAAGCCCGAGGCGAGCGACCGGGCGCCCGCCGGGTCGGCCTTCGCGTAGGTCTTCATGGACGGCGTGTAGGCCCAGCTCGGCGGCGGCAGCGGTCCGTAGGCGACCGGGCCGACGTCGAAGTAGACGTTCTTCACGATCTGGGCGCGGTCCAGGGCCATCGCCACCGCCTCGCGGCGTTTGACGTCGGCGAACACGCCGGTGCTGTTCAGCTGCATCGCGTCATAGCCGAGGCCCGGGAGCTGCCGGTAGACAAGGCTCGAGTCCGCCTTGACGGTGCTCACGTCCTTCCCGGCGATCGAACGGACCATGTCGAGGGACCCGCTGCGCAGCTGGTTCAGGCTGGCGTTGAGGTCGGTGACGGGGTGGTAGGTGACGGTATCCAGGTAGGGCAGCCCGTGCTGCCAGTAGCCCGGGTTGCGCCGGATCGTCAGGTGGTCGCCCGGGACCCACTCGACGAACTCGAACGGTCCCGTCCCCGCGCCGGTCGCGTCGCGCTTGAAGTTGGCTCCCGCCTTCTGGACGGCGGCCGGCGAGACCATCATGCCGGCCCGGTCGACGAGCTGGGCGAGCAGCGTCGAGTCGGGCTGCTTCAGGTGCAGTACCAGCGTCTGCGCATCGCGCGCCTCGACCGAGGCGACGCTCGCGAGCTCGCTCGCCCGGTAGGACCCGGGCGTCGTGAGGTAGCGATCGAGGTTCCACTTGGCGGCCGCCGCGTCGAACGCGGTGCCGTCCTGGAACGAGACGCCGTGGCGCAGGGTGAACACGTACGTCCGCGGGTCGGCGATCTGCCAGGACGTCGCCAGCCCGGGAATGATCTTCAGCGTGGGATCGATCCCGACCAGCGATTCGTAGATG
>JBAPVZ010000747.1:0-1827 GCA_049283435.1 Candidatus Dormiibacterota bacterium | reverse complement strand
GGAAAAAGCCCCCGTTGACCGCGAACGCGATGGTCTTTCCCGAGGTGACGTTGGTCCACGTGAACGTCCGCTGATGGTCGGGCTTCGCCCGGTAGATCGCCGGCACCGGGCCGGTCTGCGTGAACTTGGGAGGCGGCACCGCAGCGGGGGTGCCCGCGACCTGGATCGTGGCGAGCGCGAAGGGCTGCGCTTGGGGGAAGTTTTGCATCGTCTCGTTGTTGACCAGGTAGTACGTTCCGGGCGTGCTGGGCGCGGTGACCGCCATCGTGATCCGCGCGCCGGGGTCGAGCACGGTCGGACCGTCATATTGGTACGGATCCTGGAGCGCCGTGGTGATCGGTTTGGGCTGCACGTCTTTGCCGAACCCCTCGTAGGAGAGGATCGTCGCCGACCACGGGTTCTCCAGGTTGCGGTCGGTGATGCCGAGGTTGAAGTTGACGTTCCGACCAATCGAGGCGAACGTCCAGATCTGGGTCTCGCCCGGCTGGATCGTGATCGTGGGGTTGTACTGGCCGTTGACGTAGTCTTGCCACGCCTGGCCATACGGATTCGCGGGCTTGCCCGAGAAATTCGTCGACGGAGAAGGATCCTCGAGATACCGCTGGCCCTGAGGGCACTCGTTCGCCGGGACCGGTGCCGAGCCGCAATCATCCGAGAGCACGATGCCAGCGGTCAGACCGAGGAGCTTCTCCTGGTACTTGCCCTTGTACTGGGGCCACGAATCAAGCGGATCGCCGACCTGCAACATGCCGGCCAGACCGGAGTAGACCTGGTCGGACACGTAGCCATGTTTATGCGTGTGATACCAGTCGACACCGCTTCCGTCGTCGTTGGTGATCTTGACCTTCGACTGGGACGAGGTGTTGGGCGCCATCGTGCGGTAAATGTTGTCGCTGGCGCCGAGCGGACTCGTGGTCAACCCGTGGGTATGGAGGTTCATCTCGGCCGCAAGGGCGGGCAGCTGGTAGTTGAGCTTGCCGATTTGCAGCTTGTCGATCGTCGTCAGATCGAGGGTGTCCCCGGGGTTGAGCCGCAGGGTCGGTCCGGGAAACTCGGCAGGGTACGTCGTGCCGTACGCCGTGAACTGAAAGGCAGCCGCGAAATTCAGCGGGAAATGCGGAGGCGCCGCGGTCCCGAACGCGTCCTTCAAGGGGCTCGTTGGAGGAACCAGCGGGCTGGAGTACATCGGCGCCCCGCCCCACAGGACCGTCCTTCCCGACCCTGGGATCCCGGCGCGGGTCGCGGTGTCGGTCGCTTTCAGAACTCCGTGCCTGCTGGTGATCACCGGGGGCTGCAGCAGCGGCCCGCCCGACGTGAGCGGGACAAAGATCGGGGTCATGGCCTGTGCGCCGGTTCCCTGCGCCGAAGCCTCCTGGACGACGCCGCGAACGGCCACCACCGCGAGTGCCAGCAGGGCAGCGGCGAGCGGCACCACAGCCAGCCGCACCCCTCTACGCAGGTGCGACCAACGCCTTTGCAGACCGGCGAGCCACCGATTCGATCGCCCGTCGCGATCAAGCTTAAGCCTGTGAACTTTCACAGAAGCCCACCTCCCCATCGCCCGTCTCCTCGAGTTACGGTTCGCCCACTCGACTCACCGCGAACGGGTCGGCCAGCCAGCGCGAACTTACACGCATCGATGCTCCGTGTCCAGTTTTCGGAGCGGCGGCCGCGCAAAAGTTCACCAAACATAATCGAGTCGCGCTCGCCTTCGTCAGAGGTGACAATGGGTACCCCTCGGCTCACGCCGACCACCCGTCAGCCGGCGCTCGAGCGGCGGCTGCGCAATACTGCCACTCGTGTCGCGGGAGGTGGAGAGCATCCACC
>JBAPVZ010000746.1:0-3701 GCA_049283435.1 Candidatus Dormiibacterota bacterium | reverse complement strand
TGCCGGCGCCGCCGGGTTCGCTCCTGCCGGCTCCGGCTCGGCTTCGCCCTCGGGCTCCTCGTCGACGTGGCGGAGCGTGTCGAGGTTGGTCAGCTTGTCCGTGAAGAGGACGCCGTTGAGATGATCGATCTCGTGCTGGTAAGCGCGGGCGGTAAAGCCGTTCGCCTTGACCCGGATCGGCTTGCCCTTGCGGTTCAGGCCCTTGACGACGACGGTCTCGGCCCGCTCGACCTCGCCGATCATCCCCGGAATGCTGAGGCAGCCCTCGTAGCCGACCTGACTGCCGTCCGCTTTCACGATCTCGGGGTTGACGATGAGCACCGGCTGTCCCTGGTCGCCCTTGACGGCGGCGGCGCGCAGCGGCACACCGATCTGCGGCGCCGCCAGGCCGGCCCCGTGGGCCGCGGCGAGCGTCTCGGCCAGATCGTCGAGCAGCCGGACGATGGATTCGTCGACGCGAGGTACGCGGCGCGAAACCTGGCGCAGCACCGGCGCCTCGGTCGTGACGATGTTCCGAACGGACATGCTCGTGCGATTTTACGAGGCGGCGGAAAGTTCATCGTTCGTTCATCCAGGGTTGTGACACTGAGGGAGTCGTCCTCACCGGGACGGCGACAACCGATTCCGAAGCTCACCACCCCCAATTGGCGGCCGGCCCTGCGCCGGCCGCCGCTGGGGGTTTTTCTTGCTTCGGGGGGACGGCGGTCCTGGTTCGAGGTTTGTCAGGCCGTCGGCCGTCCATTGGGCTCGCCGACGGCCTCGCCGACGGCCGGCAGCGGACCGTCACCGATGCGCGAGGCCCGCTGGAGGTTCCACGACACCTCGAACTGCGCACCGCCGAGTCGCGCTGAGCGGTCGACGAGCCAGCGCCCACCGGTCGAGCGCACGACGGTGTCGGCGATCGCGAGGCCGAGGCCGGCTCCGCCCGGCTTCTGGCTCGCGCGATGGAATCGCTCGAAGATCTGCTCGCTCTGTCCCTGCGGGATGCCGGGGCCGCTGTCGGCGACGGCGAAGACGGCGCGGCCGTCGCGCACCGTTGCCGCCAGCTCGATCTGGCCGCCGTCCGGTGTGTAGCGGATCGCGTTGTCGACGAGGACACCGGCCAGACGGTCGATCCAGGCGTTCGGAGCCTCGATCAGTACCGGCTGAGCCGGCACCGCCGGGACCACGTCGAGCGTGATCGCGCGGCGGGCGGCAACGGCGCGGAAGCGCTCCAACGCCGTCTGCGCGACCTGCCGGACGTCGAGCGTCGACGTCTCCGGGTTGTGCAATCCCTCGTCCTCGACGCGCGCCAGCCAGAGCAGGTCGTCGACGATCGAGCGGAGCCGGCCGCTCTCCGCGGCGATGCGCTCGATCGTCTCGCGGTAGGCGCCGGCGGGCCGCTCCCGCATCAGGGCGAGCGAGCTCTCCGCCTCGATGACCTGGAGCGGCGTTCGCAGCTCGTGCGACGCGTCGGCCGTGAACGCGAGCTCTCGCCGCCGCGCGCGCTCCACCGGCGCCGACGCCGAGCGGCCGATCCACCAGGCGGCGAAGAAGATCAGCGCGAGCAGGAACGGTGCGATCAAGGCTTCCATCACTCCGAGCAGCGTCGCGCCCTGGTCGATCGCGCCGACCGGTTCGCCGACCATGATCCAGGAGATCGGCCCGGCATCCACGTTCGACTTCAGGAAGCGCACCGGCTCGCCGTCGATCGTCACCGTCGTCGCCTGGTCGGTCGCCATCGCCGGAGGCTGTGCGGGCGCGTTCATGAAGCCGAACCCGAACGAGGCCACCGACCCGTTCGGAAGCGCGTACCAACCGACGAGCGGCGTCGTCGGGTGGAGATTGATGCTGGGCGTGCCGAGCTGCGCCTGCAGGCGAACCTCGCGGACCTGGCTCTGGAGAGACTGGTCCACCTTGCTGTAGCTGGAGGCGACGTAGAGCGCAAGAACACCTGCGGCGATCAGCACGTAGAGCACGCCGACGACGAGCGTCGTGATCGCCGCGGTGCGAAGCGGCGCGTTGCGGAGCCGGCTCACGGATTCGCCACCAGCCGGTACCCCTCCCCGCGGACCGCGATCAGGTCCAGCCGGGCGCCGGAGAGCTTGCGGCGCAGGCGCGCCGCGTGGACGTCGATCGTGTTCGAGCCGGCCGCCTCCGCCTCGTCCGGCCACGCGTGGAGCGCAATCGTCTCGCGGGTCACGACCGCGGGAGAGCGCCGCACGAGCAGCTCCAGCATCGACCACTCCCGCGCCCGCAGCTCGACGGGCTGGGCGCCGACTCGGGCCGTCCGCGTCGCCGGGTCCAGCGTCAGCTCGCCCAGCTGGAGGATCGGGCCCGACACCTGGGGTGGGCGGCGGAGCAGCGCGCGCAGCCGGGCGAGCAGCTCTTCGAAGCTGACCGGCTTGATCAGGTAGTCGTCGGCGCCGATGTCGAGGCCGCGGACGCGGTCGGCGAGCGCGTCGCGGGCGGTCAGCATGAGGAGCGGCGTCGCAATGCCGAGGCGGCGCGCCTCGCGGATCACCTGGTCGCCGCTCATTCCCGGCATCCGCCAGTCGATGATGCCCGCCGCGTAGTCGTAGAGGCGCAGCATGTGCAGCGCGTCGTCGCCGCGGTCGACCGCGTCGAGCACGTACCCGTTCTCCTCCAGACCGCGCACGAGCACGGTGCGGACGGGGATGTCGTCCTCGGCCAGCAGAATCCTCACCCTTGGATCATGCGACGCCGCGCGCTCCACGAGGGGTAGGACCGCGTCGACTCCGGCACCCGACGAACCCATGGAAGACCCACACTAGGGCTCGTCGATGAACGTGCCGTGAACGGCGTCGAGTGGGCTGCGTATGCGCGTTCGCGTGACCGGGGCTAGGCTCTTCGCATGCAGCAGGCGCGAACCAGCGCGCTCGAGAGGGGCGTCGAGGGGATCGCCGTCATCGCTGCGTTCGCGACGATCCCGCTGACGATCATCGAGTGGGACCATCCGTCCCTCTCCACGCAGGTCGTCGACTGGTGCATCTGGGCGGTGTTCGTCGTCGAGGCGATGGTGCTGCTCGCACGCCGCCGGCGCGGTGACGCATCCCGGGTCTCGGTCGGGATCGCCGTCGTCGTCGTCGCCGTCTCCTGCCCGATCTGGTCGATCCTCGCGACCGGCTTGGCGTGGGGGCAGCTGATCCGGCTCGTCCAGATCCTGCGGCTCGCGCGACTGGGCGGGGTCGGCCTGATCGGAGTCCCCGCGCTGCGCCGCGTCATCCGTCCCGGCCTCGTCTATCTGGTGGCGGTGACCGCCATGCTGATCCTCGTCGCAGCCGGCGTCTTCACGATCGTCGAGCCGAGCATGCACGGCAGCTACGTGAACGGCCTGTGGCTCGCGGCGACGACTGCCGCGACCGTCGGCTACGGCGATCTCACACCGCAGACGCTGCTCGGGCGCGTCACCGCGATCGCGCTCATGCTGGCCGGCATCGGCCTGCTCTCGACGCTGTCCGCCTCGATCGCGGCCGCCTTCATCGGGCAGGCGGAGGACGAGACGATGAAGGAGATGACGCAGCGGCTGGAGCGGGTCGAGGCGCTGCTGGAGGAGCTGCTTGCTCGCCGCTGAGGGGGGCAGACCCTTGGTGGTCGGGGTCGATCTCGGCACCTCCAGCCTCCGGGTGGTCGCGGTCACCGCCGGCGGGCGCGCGCTGGCGAGCGCACAGCGCCCGTATCGGACGTCCGTAGCCCCTGAC
>JBAPVZ010000745.1:0-5379 GCA_049283435.1 Candidatus Dormiibacterota bacterium | reverse complement strand
GCTCACGACCCGAGCCTCTTCACGTCCTTGCCCATCAGCTGGGCCAGGTCGAGGCCCGCGAGCTGCCCCTGGACCTCCGAGGCGGTGCGGACGCCGAGCCCCCACAGCTTGATGAAGCCGGCCGAGGCCGCCTGGTCGAAGGCGTCCTGGCGCCCGTAGGTCGCGAGCTGCATCTGGTAGAGCTGGTCCTTCGACTTGCGGCCGACGATCTGGGCGTTGCCCCGGTAGAGCTTCAGCCGCACCTCGCCGTTGACGAAGCGCTGCGTATGTACGACGAATGCGTAGAGGGCGTCGCGCAGCGGGCTGAACCAGAGCCCGTCGTAGACCATCTGCGCCCACTGCTGGGCGACCGTGTCCTTGAAGCGCGCGACGTCCTTGGTCAGCGTGATGTCCTCCAGCGCCTGGTGCGCCTGGAGCAGCAGCACGGCCGCCGGCGCCTCGTAGATCTCCCGGGACTTGATCCCGATCAGCCGGTTCTCCAGATGGTCGACGCGGCCGATGCCGTGCTCACCGCCGAGCTGGTTCAGGCGCTCGACGAGCGTCACCGGGTCGACCTCCTCGCCGTCCAGCCGCACCGGGATGCCGTGCTGGAACGCGATCTCGACGTAGGCCGGCTCGGCGGGCGCCTCGCGCGGGTCCTTCGTCCACGCGTAGACGTCGGCCGGCGGCTCGGCCCAGGGGTCCTCCAGGACGCCGGCCTCGATCGAGCGGCCCCACAGGTTCTCGTCGGTCGAGTAGGGCGACTCCACGCTCGCCGGCACCTGGATGCCGTGCTCCTTCGCGTACTCGATCTCGTCGTCCCGGTTCATCCGCCATTCGCGGACCGGCGCGACGACCTGGAGCTCGGGCGCCAGGGCGGCCGTCGCGACGTCGAAGCGCACCTGGTCGTTGCCCTTGCCGGTGCAGCCGTGGGCGATCGCCACCGCCCCCTCCTGCTTCGCGATCTGGACGAGCAGGGCAGCGATCAGCGGGCGGCCGATCGCGGTCGCCAGCGGGTACTCCTTCTCGTAAACGGCACCCGTCTGGAGCGACGGCCAGACGAACCCCTCGATGAACTGGCGACGGCCGTCGACGACGTAGGCGGCGCTGGCGCCAATCTGGAGCGCCCGCCGCTGCACGGCGTCCAGGTCCTTCTTCTCGCCGAGGTCGATCGTCAACGCGACGACGTCCCACCCCTGGTCCGCGAGCCAGCGAATGCACACCGAGGTATCCAGCCCTCCGGAGTAGGCGAGGACGAGCTTGCCCTTGGAGTCAGGCACTAAGAAACCTCCCAAGTAATTGCATAACGGTCGATCAGCGGCAGGCGCCGGGCGCGTCGGCCGCTTTCCTCAGCGGCCGCGGGGGGCGTGGCGCGGTAAGCTCGCGCACCGCGTCACCCGCAACCGCACTGCTGCCTCGACCGGCAACAAGCGCCGCCTCGTCGGCCGCTCTCCTCAGCGGCCGCGGGGGGCGTGGCGCGGTAAGCTTGCGCACCGCGTCACCCGGATTCCGGCCGGGTGCCCCCCCAGACAATGCAACCGCACTACTGCCTCCGACTGCGGTCTCACGCACTGAGGAACCTCCGCAGGGGGCCCGCCGCCGCCCGGTCGGCGAGCACCACGATCGTCGTGTCGTCTCCGGCGACCGTGCCCGCGATCCCGTCCAGCTCCGACTCGTCGATCGCGCTGGCGACGATGTTGGCGGCGCCGGGCGGCGTGCGGAGCACGACCAGGAACTCGACCTGGGTGAAGCTGAGGAGGAGCCCCGGGATCACCGACGTCGGCTGGCCGATGCGGTAGCCGGCACCGGTGCGCACGAGCCCGAGCTCCTGGATGTCGCGGGAGATCGTCGCCTGCGTGGCGGGGATGTCGCGGGCCTGCAGGGCGGCGGCCAGCTCCTGCTGCGTCTGCACCGGGAGCTCACGCACGAGCTCCAGGATCGCGCGCTGCCGCTCCTCCTTCGTCGTCATGCCCGACGGGCGCTGCCCGCGGGAACACCGCAGGCCGCTGGTCTGGCGACCGTCGCGGGGCGGACTGTGCCTCGGCGGCGCGGTTGCGGATTCACTCATGCCACCCCGGTCGTCCGACCCTCAGCGCTGCGCGCGCCGCATCGCCTCGCCCGCGCGATCGATCTCGTCGGCGGTGATGACGAGCGGCGGCGCGAGGCGGACGGTCACGTCGTCGGTCGCGTTGACGATGACGCCCTCCGCCAGACAGCGGCTCTGGAACTCGCGCGCGACCGGCTGGTCGAACACCGCCGCCTGAAGCAGGCCGCGGCCCCGCACCTCGGTGACGCCGGCGAGCGACTGCAGCTGCTCCCGCAGCAGCCCCTCCATCTCGCGGGCGTGGCTCACCAGATCCTGCTCCTCGGCCACCCGCAGCACGGCGAGGCCGGCGGCGCAGGCAAGCGGATTGCCCCCGAACGTGGAGCCGTGGTCGCCGGGTTCGAAAACGTCCGCGCGGGGCGCGGCGAGGCAGGCGCCGATCGGGACGCCGCCACCGAGCGCCTTCGCCAGCGTCATCACGTCGGGCGTGATGCCGTCGTGCTGGCACGCGAACCAGTCGCCGGTGCGGCAGAGGCCGGTCTGAACCTCGTCGAGGATGAGCAGCAGGTTCCGGTCGTCGCACCAGGAGCGAACGCCCTTCAGGTAGCCCTCGGGCGGCATGATGACGCCGCTCTCGCCCATGATCGGCTCCAGCATCACGGCGACCGTCTCGGGGCCCGTCGCCGCCTTCACCGCGTCGAGATCGCCGTAGGGCACGTAGTCGAAACCCTCGGGCAGCGGCGCGAACGCGGCCGAGTATTTGGGCTGCCCGGTCGCGGTCGCCGTCGCGAGCGTCCGGCCGTGGAACGACTTCTCCGCGGTGATGATCCGGTAGGCCCCGTCCTTGTGGAGCTTGCCCCACTTGCGCGCGATCTTGATCGCCGCCTCGTTGGCCTCGGCGCCGCTGTTGCCGAAGAAGACGCGGGAGGGGAACGAGAGCTCGACGAGACGCTTGGCGAGCGCGACCTGGGGTGCCGAGTAGTACAGGTTCGAGGTGTGGACGAGCTGGGACGACTGCTCGGCGAGCGCCTGCTGGAGCGCCGGATGGCTGTGGCCCAGGATGTTGACGGCGATGCCGGCGACGAGGTCCAGGTACTCCTTTCCCTGGGCGTCCTTGACGGTCGTGCCGCTCCCCTCGGTGAGGACGACCGGGAGGCGCTTGAACGTCCCCATCAGATAGGTGTGCTCGTCCTCGACGATCTGCTCCTGGTCGACGTTCGCCATCGCTTCCCTCCTCTGGGTCCTGCCTAGCCGGTGACCATGGTGCCGACGCCGGACTCCGTGAACAGCTCCAGCAGCAGCGAGTGCGGCTGGCGGCCGTCGACGATGTGCACCTGGTCGACCGCGTCGAGCGCACGCAGACCGGCCTCGACCTTGGGGATCATCCCACCCTTCATCGACCCTTCGGCGATCATCGCCTCGGCCTGCCGGCGGGTGATCTCGCTGAGCAGGTTGCCGCTCGCGTCGAGGACTCCGGGCACGTCGGTCGCGAGCAGCAGCTTCGTCGCACCGAGCGCGACCGCGAGCTCGGCGGCGACCGTGTCCGCGTTGATGTTGTAGGCGTTGCCGTCGTAGCCGAGGCCGATCGAGGCGACGACGGGGACGTAGCCGCGCTGCAGCAGCGCCGTGATCGGCTCCGGGTTCACCTGCGTCACGCGTCCGACGAAGCCGAGCGCCGGGTCGAGCTGCTCGGCGATGATGCAGGGGCCGTCCTCACCGCTCATGCCGACGGCCTGGCCGCCGAGCCGGTTGATCGTGCTCACCAGATCCGGGTTGATGCGGCCGGTCAGCACCATCTTGGCGACGTCCATCGTCGCCGCATCGGTGACGCGCAGGCCGTTCTCGAACTTCGCCTCCAGGCCGAGCTTTTCGCCGAGCGCGGTGATCTCCGACCCGCCGCCGTGCACGAGCACCGGCAGCATCCCGACGTAGCGCAGCAGCACGACGTCGAGCAGCGTCTCCTCCTTGCGGTGCTCCACCGCGTTGCCGCCGAGCTTGAGGACGACGATCTTCCCGTGGAAGCGCCGGATGTAGGGCAGCGCCTCGACCAGCACCTGCGCGCGTTCTGTCTCGTCCACCGTCACCGCCTCGCTCCCTTCATGTCGTGTAGTCCGCGTTGATGTGAACGTACTCGGTGGACAGATCGCAACCCCAGGCCTCTGCCCGCCCCGGCCCCAGGCCGAGGTCGGCGAAGATCTCGATCTCCGGCCGCTCGAACGCCGCGCGGACTTCGCCGAGGTCGACCTCCTGGCCGGCGCCGGCGGTGAACACGGTGAGGCCCGCGACCTTGACCGTCAGCCGGTCGACGGCGAGCTCGGAACCGCTGTAGCCGAGCGCACAGACAATGCGTCCCCAGTTCGGGTCGCCGCCGTGGACCGCGGTCTTGACGAGGCTCGAAGCAGCGACCGCCCGGGCCGCCAGACTCGCCTGCCCGTCGTCCGGCGCGCCCTCGACCTTCACCGTCATCAGCTTCGTCGCCCCCTCGCCGTCCCGCGCGATCGCGCGGGCCAGGTCGCGTGCGACGGCCTGGATCGCCTCCTCCAGGGTCGCCGCGTCCGGGCTGCCCTCGGCGATCGGGGTGTTGTCGGCGGCGCCGTTGGCGAGGATCAGGAAGGTGTCGTTCGTGGAGGTGTCGCCGTCGACCGTGACCTGGTTGAAGCTGCGGTCGGCGATCCGCTTCACGACGCCGGCGACCCACCCCGGCTCGACTGCGGCGTCGGTGGTGACGAAGGACAGCATCGTCGCCATGTTCGGATGGATCATCCCCGACCCCTTCGCCATGCCGCCGACGCGGACCAACCCGCCGCTCGGCAGCGCGACCTCGAGGCCGGCCGTCTTGGGCCGCGTGTCGGTCGTCATGATCGCCTTCGCGGGCGCCTCGCCGGCGTCCGCGCGCAGCTGCGAGGCGGCGTGCCCGATGCCCTTGCGCACCGCCTCCATCGGGAGGTAGCGGCCGATCACGCCGGTCGTCGCGACGAGCACCTGATCGGGGTCGAGGTCCAGGTGGTCGGCGGTCGCCTTCGCCATCTGGAGCGCGTCGCGGAAACCCTGCCCGCCGGTGCACGCATTCGCGTTGCCGGACGAGACGACGAGACCCTGGATGCGGTTCCGCTGCAGGTGCAGCTGGTCGATGATGACCGATGCGCTCTTCACCTTGTTCGTCGTGAAGACGCCCCCCGCATCGCAGCGGCGATCGCTGACGACGACCGTCAGATCGTCGCGCCGGCCGTCGCCGAGGCTCGGCTCGCCCCCGCCCGTCGCCTCCTTGATGCCGCATGCGGCCGTCCCCGCCCGCCACCCGAGCGGCGCGGTGATGCCGCCCGCGAGCGGCGTCGCGCTCACGGCCACTGCTGCGG
>JBAPVZ010000744.1:0-1937 GCA_049283435.1 Candidatus Dormiibacterota bacterium | reverse complement strand
GTTGTAGTGGTGGCCGTCGGGCGTCAGCTCGGCGAACCCGAGGCAGAACCCGACGCCGAGTTCGGCAGCCGAGTCGAACAGCGCCTCGGTGGCCGGCCCGATCGACTCGATCCCGACTCCCACCTCGGCCAGCTCGACCCACCCGCCAGGGGCCGTCACCCGGACGAGTTCCGCGATCACGCCGTCCCAGGCGGCGGTCGGGATGCCGAGGCGCAGGAGTCGCTGGTGGACGAAGTCGAACGTGGCGTCATCGAAGGGCAGGCCGGCGGTCACGTCGCCGCGCACGAACCGGTAGTTGGATGGCCCTGAAGCTGAGCCGATGGCGACCAGGTCAAGGCCCACGCCGAGGGCGCGGGGGAACGCGTGGCACAGATCGAAGACCCACCTCCCAGTCCCGGTGCCGACGTCGAGGATGCGGGCTGGTTCGTCGATCGGCGCCAGGTAGTTCGCGCGCAGGGTTTCTCGCAGCGCGTAGTGCTGCAGGTCGAGCCGGCTGACCTCGCTCGGATGGCGCGGAAGGAGGTAGTTGCGGTCCGAATCGCTCTCCTCACTGGACTCCGCTGGGCGATCCCGGGGTCCCCTCTCCATGACGCGTCAACGCTAGCCCATCGAAAGGTGCGTGTACAGCGCAGTGAGTTCGGGTCGCGGGGGGGTGATGTCCATGCAGAGCCGGGGTACAAGCGGCGACGGCGTGGGTCGCCTGTCCGCGAAGCGGGTACGCGCCAGATCGGACACGGGTCGAGGTCTGCTGACGCGAACCGCGCCGCGAGTCAGCGGCGGAGCTCGGCGATGACCGGCTCGAACGCCCGCACGCCCTCCACGCCACCCAGCGTCAGCGCGACCTGTACCTCGCTGATCCCGAGCGCCGCGTGCCCCCGCAGCGTCGCCGCCATCTCCGGCGGCGACCCCTGCAGCGGCCGCTCGTCCGGACGGGCAACGTATCCCGATCCGGGCAGCGCGGCACGTACCGCGGTCGTCGCCATGAGTGTGGACGGGTCGCGCCCCAGCGCTCGGCAGCCTTCCTCGACGATGCCGAGCTGGGCCGCGGCCGACGCCGGCGAGGCGTCCGTGTAGGCGAGCCAGCCGTTCCAGACGTCAGCGTATTGGGCGACGAGGCGGCGCATCCGGGGTCTCGGGTTGAGCGTTCCGATCATGATCGGCGGCCCGCCCGGCCGCGCGACGGGAGGGACGAGCTGCGCACCCTCCATCCGGTAGAGGTCGCTCGCGGCGGCGACCGTCTCCCCCCGGAACAGGGCCCGCACGATACGAAGCGACTCCTCGAAACGTCCGACCGGCTGCTCGATCGGAAATCCGAACATGCGATGCTCGCCCGCCGCGTCGCCGGAGCCGAGCCCGAGCACGAACCGCCCGCCGCTCACGTCGTCCAGCGTCGCCGCGATCTTCGCGAGCAACGCCGGGTTGCGGTAGCCGGTGCAGGCGACGAGCGTGCCGAGTCGCAGCCGCGGGATCGCGACCGCGAGGGCCGTGAGCACGGTGAAGCACTCGAGGTACCCCTCGACGGTGGACCCCGGATCGTCGGGGACGTCGGCACCGGCGCGTCGTTTCAGCTCCGCGTTCGTGCTCGGCAGCAGGAGGTGGTCGGTCACGTAGAGCGCGTCAAAGCCCGCGTCGGCCGCGGCCTGCCCGATCGCGAGGACCTCCGGCCAGTGCAGATCGGTCGTCGTCCAGGTCGGCAGCACGAGCCCGAGACGCAGCTCGTGGGGGTCGGTCGGAGGGCGAGTCGGCACGCGCGGAGTATGACGGCGCACGAGAGCCGGGCGCGGGCTGGCGGGCGACGGGACGCTGCGCGCGGAAACCGGGTGGCCGCTCGCCGCCTCTCGCCCCCTCGGCCCCCGAAACCCAACCGGGCGTCCGGCGCGAGCTTGACAACCTGGCCGCCGCTGTGCAATATGCGCCGGGAGTTCCGGGAGTTCCCA
>JBAPVZ010000743.1:0-7007 GCA_049283435.1 Candidatus Dormiibacterota bacterium | reverse complement strand
GAAGTGGAGCACGGCGTCCACGTGCCCGGCGAGCACGATCGGCTCGGTGACGTCCTGCTCGAGCAGCGTGAAGTGCTTCGAGGAGTGGAGATGGCGCACGTTCGCAGCATCGCCGGTGATGAGGTTGTCGAGCGCGACGACATCCCAGCCCTCGGCGATCAGGCGCTGACACAGGTGTGAACCGATGAATCCAGCCCCGCCGGAGACGACGGCTCTAGTCATGCGAAGCCCACGAGTGGGAGACACCTTCCATCAGTTGCGGCCGATGCCACGGTAGACGAAGCCAAGCTGTCGCATCTCCTCGGGGTCGTAGAGATTCCGTCCGTCGACCATCACCGGCCGGCGCATGCTTCGCTTGAGGCGAACCAGGTCCAGCTGCTTGAACTCGTTCCATTCGGTGACGAGCACGACGGCGTCGGCACCGCGCGCGACCGCATAGGCATTGCGCTTGAGCTCGACGTCGGGCAGCAGCAGCTTGGCGCGGCCGAGCGCGGCCGGGTCGAAGGCGCGGACCGTCGCGCCCGCTCGCTGCAGGGCCGTCGCGATCTCGAGGCTGGGCGCGTCCCGCATGTCGTCGGTGTTCGGCTTGAACGCGAGGCCGAGCAGCCCGATGACCTGGCCGCGCAACGTCCCCAGACACTCGCGCAGCTTCTCGACGGCGAACCCGCGCTGATCCCGGTTGATGTCCATCACCGCGTGGAGCATCTCGGGGTGATATTTGAACCGTTCGCCGATCATGGCCAGCGCCTTCACGTCCTTCGGGAAGCAGGAGCCGCCGTAGCCGATGCCAGCGTCGAGGAACTGCGGTCCGATCCGGCGATCGAGCCCCATGCCCTCCGCCACCAGCTTGACGTCCGCGTCGACGCGTTCGCTGATGCGGGCGATCTCGTTGATGAACGAGATGCGCGTCGCGAGAAACGCGTTCGACGCGTATTTGACCATCTCGGCCGTGTAGATGCCGTAGATGAGCACCGGCGCGCCGAGCATGTCGTAGAGACGCGCGACCTTCTCCGCCGCGGCCCGATCGTGCGCGCCGATGACGACGCGGTCGGGATGCATGAAGTCGAGGATCGCCGAGCCCTCGCGCAGGAACTCGGGATTGGACACGACCGCGATGTCGAACTGCGGGCACGTGCGCTTGATGACATCGGAGACCACGTCGCCGGTCCCGATCGGCACCGTGGACTTGTTGATCACGACGAGCGGTCCGTTCAGGTGGCGCGCGAGCTCGGCCGCCGCCGCCTCAACGTACTGGAGGTCCGCGTTCCCGTCCCGGCCCTCCGGCGTGCCGACGGCGACGAACGCGAACTCCGCGTCCGGGATCGCCTGACAGTACTTGGTGGTGAACGTGAGACGACCCGCACGCACGTTGCGCTCGACGAGCTCACGGAGCCCGGGCTCATAGAAATGGATGCGCGCGCGGCGCAGCGCACGCACCTTGTCCTCGTCGATCTCGACGACGGCGACGTCATTGCCGAGATCGGATAGGCAGGCAGCGGTTGTGAGGCCGACGTAACCAGCCCCGATCACAGCAATGCGACTCAAAACGCCGTCATTATCGCAACCGCCGGCCCCTCACTCACAGAGGTCCAAAGCGGCAGCCGACCCGGGTCATGTGCCCAGGCTCGCCCGCCAAGTCCCCCTGCGGGCCACAGCGCAGGTCTTGCCGGGACTGATTTCAGCGTTTGCCGAGGAGCCGTTCGTACACGCGGATCGTCTCGCGAGCGGTGCGCCTCCAGCTGAAGGTTTGAGCGCGCTGCAGGCCGGCCCGCCGCAGCCGGTCGGCGGCCGCCGGGTCCGTCATGACACGCACGGCGGCTCGACCGAGCGCGTCCGAGTCACCGTCCTCGACGAGGATCGCCGCCTCCCCGAGCACTCCCGGCAGGCTCGAGTTGCGATAGGCGACGACCGGACAACCGCAGGCCATCGCCTCCAACGGTGGTAGGCCGAATCCCTCGTAACGACTCGGAAAGACGAGGCAGGCAGCGGCCGAAAAGAGATCGGCGAGCTCCTCCACGGTCACCTGGCCGACCCGCACCGCGTCGCCCATCGACTGCGGGGCCTGAGCGCCGGCGGTACCGGCGAGAACAAGGGGTACGTCGTGTCCGCTCGCCCGAACGACGTCCCACGCGCGCAGCAGCCCTCGGGGATCCTTGCGCTGGTCGAGCGCCCCGTTATAGAAGAGGAAGGGAGGGCGCACGCCATGGCTCGCCGCAACCCGTTCCGCGGCGCCCTCCCGGGGCCGGAAGAGGGGCGATGCCGCCTCCGGGATCACGGTCACGATCGCGGGGTCGACCCCGCCAACGCGTCTGGCGTCCTCGGCCGTGTGCCGGGACACGGCGATCACGACGTCGGCGCGACGAAGCAGCCGGCGGCCGAGCCACCACCGGACGCGCTCGCCACGGAGGCTCTTGCCGCCAAACGCCCAGGGGATGAGGTCGTGGAGCGTGACGACGAGCGGCACCGGCGAGCGACCCGGCAGGGCAAGGCTCGGCGCGTGATAGAGGTCGGGGGCGATCCGGCCGAGCTTGCTGCCGAGCGTGACCGCCTCCTCGACGAGGCCGGTCCGCCCCCGGTAGCGGGGGTGCACCGAGAACGCGACGAAATCACCTCTGGGCAGCGGCGGCAGGGGCGAGCGGGAGTCGATGAGGAGGGCAAGTCGGTTGTCGAATCCCTCCTCGACGAGGCCGCCCAACAGACCGCGAACGTAAGTGCCAATCCCGCGCACGGCGTCCGCTCCCTGCAGTGGGCGAATGTCGAGGAGGACTCGGCCCTTCGCGGTCGGGGCGGCTGGCATGACCCATAGCGTGCAACGCCGCAACAGCCGCCTGCGGTGCCGCTTCGTTTACCCCGCGTTCCCCTCGGCCATCTCATCCGGCCGGACGGTCCGTTTCACCGTCGCTACGAAACGGTTGACAAAAGCCCGACCCTCGTCATACTTCCCGACAGCTAGATACCAGCCCCGACACGCTCGGTGCTCGGTGAGGGACTCCCAGATTCAGCAGAGGGGGATACACATGGCGGAGATCTCGAGTCAGGCGGCGGCGCCGGCGCAGGGTCGGCGGTTGCGCCGTGACATGGGTCCGGTCAGTGTGCTGTTCAGCTCGGTGGGCATCGTCATCGGCTCCGGCTGGTTGTTCGGCGCGCTCAAAGCGTCGACGATCGCGGGCCCGGCGGCGTTGCTGGCCTGGCTGATCGGGGCGGTCGCGATTTTGATCCTCGGCCTCAACCTGGCCGAGCTCGGCGGCATGTACTCGGTCGCGGGCGGCCTGGCGCGGTTCCCGCACTTCGCGTTCGGCAGCCTGGGCGGGTTCGCGGCCGGCTGGTTCTACTTCCTCGGCACGGTGACGACGGCGCCGATCGAGACCGAGGCCGTCCTCACCTACGCGTCCGGATACGTGCCCAATCTGATCAACCCGACGACCCAGATCCTGGTGTGGCCGCTCGGTTATGTCGTGGCCTTCGTCCTCATGCTGATCTTCACCCTCATCAACGTGCTCGGCGTGCGCTGGATGTCGGAAGTGAACAAGTACGCGGTGTGGTGGAAGATCGCGATCCCATTGCTTGCGATCGTCGCCATCATGCTCGTCTCGTTCCACACGACGAACTTCAACGGCAGCGACAAGGGCGGGTTCATTCCGTTCGGGATGAAGGGTGTCCTCGCCGCCGTCTCGTCGGGCGGCATCATCTTTGCCTATTCCGGCTTCGAGGGTGCGGTTTCGTTCGGCGCCGAGAGCAGGAACCCGGGCCGCAACATCCCCTTCGCGGTGATCGGCTCGATGGTCGTCGGCTTCGTGATCTACATGCTCCTTCAGATCGCGTTCCTCGGCGCCCTCAGCCCCTCTGCGGTCGCGCACGGCTGGGACAAGCTGCAGATCGCGACGAGCGGTGCCGGAGCCGGCGTCGCCGGTCCGTTCGCCGCCATTGCGCTGACGGTGGGTCTGGGGTGGCTCGCGGTCGTCCTCTACATCGATGCGATCGTCTCACCGGGCGGCACCGGGCTGCTCTCCATCGGCACTGCTTCACGCACGGTGTTCGCCCTGGCGCGCAACAAGTACATCCCGGCGGTCTTCGGCAGCCTCAGCTCCCGCGGCGTCCCGCTGGTCGCGATCCTGCTCGCGTTCATCCTCGGCCTCTTCGTGTTCGGGCCTTTCCCCAGCTGGAGTGAGCTGGTCGGTTTCGCAACCTCGGTCGGTGTCGTCGCCTACTCGCTCGTGCCCCTCTCCGTCGGTGCGCTGCGCAAGCTGGACCCGGAGCGCCGCCGTCCGTTCAAACTTCCCTTTGCGGTCGTGCTCGCGCCGCTCGGTTTCATCATCGCGAACGAGCTGATTCTCTTCTCCGGGTTCGGCGTGGTCTGGAAGCTGATCGTCGCGATCATCATCGGGTTCATCCTGCTCGCGCTCGGAATCGTGACGCGGCCACCCGAAAGCCGAGCGAAGCTCGACTGGTCGAACGCGCACTGGATCTGGCCCTGGCTGATCGGGCTCGTCATCATCTCTTTCCTGGGCTCGTTCACCGCGTCGGCTCCCGACCCCAACGCGATACCGTTCACCACGATCGCGGGTGGCACTGGAAAGATCCTTCCGTTCGGCTGGGACATCCTCGTCCTCGCGGTCTTCAGCGTCGCCATCTATTACCTCGCGCTCTGGATGAAGCTGAGCAAGGCGAGGGCGCAGGCCTACATCGAGGAGCTGTCGTCGGATCCGACCGAAGCCCTGCCCGACATGCCGGCGCACTGAGAGGACGTCGAACATGAGGATTCTTCTTGCTTTCGACACCTCGGACGAGAGCGGCCGCGCCCGCGAATGGGCGGGCCGGCTCGCCTCCGGCGAAGCTCGCAGCACCATCACCGTGGTCGGGGTCGTCCCGACGCTGGAGATGACGCCGGCGACGCGGGATGCGGTCGACCCCACCAGCCATCCCGAGCGACTCCAAGCGGCGCTCGATGACGCGGCGGCCGAGCTGGCCAAGCAGGTGCCGAACGCACGCGTGCGCACGACATTGCTCGCCGGCAATCCCGCCGAGCAGCTGGTGGAGGCCGCTCGTTCCGCAGACGTGATCGTGATCGGTAAGGCGGGCGCCCATGGCATGCGCCGTTTCCTGATCGGCGGGGTCACCGAGCGGGTCGCCCGTCACGCGAAGAGCCCGGTCTTCATCATTCCCTGATTGCAGGTCGTCTGGCCGGGCGGGACCTCAGCGGGTGCCCGCCGGCCAGATCTCGACCTCCTGCAGTGCTGGTTCGACCGCACCGAACAGCACGGATGCGGCCCGTCGATGCCGGTCGGGGTCGGCCGTGACGAGCAGCTCGTGCCGCGGTGTGCCGGCGTCAGCTCGCATGCGAGCGTGATCCAGACGGCGCTCCACCATGCCCGCCGTCGTCTGCGCTGAATCGACGAGGGTGAACGCCTCCGGATAGACGCGCTCGATCGCCGGCCGCAGCAGCGGGTAGTGCGTACAGCCGAGCACGAGAACGTCCGCTCCAAGTGCGACGATGTCGGCGAGGTCCCGGCGCAGTGCCGCCTCGGCCCGGAGGGAGTTTCCGTCGCCCGCCTCGACGATGTCGACGAGCTCGGGACAGGCCTTCTGGTACACGCCGACCATCGGATCGAGCTCCTTGATCGCGTGCAGGTATTCCTGGCTCATCCGGGTGCCCTCGGTGGAGATGACCCCGACAACCCCGCGCTGGGTCGCTGCGACGGCGGCCTGCGCGCCCGGGCTGATCACGCCGACGATCGGGACGTCGAATACCTCGCGCGCCTGATGCAGGGCCGCCGCGGTCGCGGTGTTGCAGGCGATCACGATCAGCTTGACGTCGCGGCTCTGGAGGAACCGGATGATGTCGAAGGCGAACCCCTTGACCTGCTCCTGATAGCGCGGCCCGTAGGGGAAGTGCAGCAGGTCGCCGAGGTAGATCGTCGACTCGAGCGGCAGGCGCTCGCGGATCGCCCGCAGCACGGTGAGGCCGCCGACGCCGGAATCGAAGACCCCGATCGGCCGGTCGTCACCCATCGGTGGGCGCCCCGACGGCCGGGGAGCGAGCCTGCCCGTGCACACGCGGCATTGTAGGCAACCGCGCCTGAGCGCCCTGGCACAGGCGCCGAGTAGGATGTCCGGCGTGACCACGACCGCCGACGCACGACCGGCGAATGCTCCCGGTCTCAAGCTCGACGTCGGCTGCGGCGAGCTGAAGCGAGAGGGATTCGTCGGGGTGGACATCCTCGACGTCGCCGATTATCGCTGTGACATCGCGAACGACCCACTGCCGTTCGAGGACAACAGCGTGTCGCACATCTTCTCGTCGCATTGCCTGGAGCACATCCCGCCGGCACAGATGGGCCACGTCTTCAGGGAGTTCACCCGCGTCGCTCATGACGAGGCGTTGCTCGAGCTCTGGCACCCCTTCTCGATGCACCGGGACGCGTTCATCTGGGATCACAAGACCTTCCTCAACGAGGAGCACTACTACCACATCGCGTACCGCTATCCCTCGCACTGGGAGCCGCTCATCGGCGGCCGCTGGATTCTGGAGGAGGTCCGGTACAACCTGGAGCCGCCGGTGCTGGCAGATCTGATGGCGCGAGGGGTCGACCTCGAGTTCGCCGTCAACTACCTGCACAGCGTGGTCCGTGAGCTCGGCGTCTCGATCCGAGTGCGCAAGACCCCGGTGCAAGACCCCGTCCCGCTGTTCCGGCGCACGATCTACGCCGGCCCGCGTGACCACCCCTTCCGGGTGCTCGGGCGTGGGCCGTACTCGCCGTCTCCCGGGGTGCAGTTCCCGGCGCTCACGATCAAGCAGGCCTCACGCGCGCTCGGGCGAGCGGTTGCCCGGCGTCTGCCGGCGGTGCCCGGCCGCCGGCCATAGGAAGGACGCCCGCGTTCGGTCATGAGCGCCGGCGACCTGCGCCAGTCGTCCGTTGATCTCATCCTGAAGCAAAACCACTCCCCTCCGCCGGGTCGACACCCCGAGGAGGTAGTGCCTATCGCTCAGCCAGCCATGATGCACGAGC
>JBAPVZ010000742.1:0-3677 GCA_049283435.1 Candidatus Dormiibacterota bacterium | reverse complement strand
TCGACGTCGTCACCGCGGACGGCCGCCTGCGCCACGCGACGGCGGAGGAGAATCCCGACCTGTTCTGGGGCCTGCGTGGCGGCGGCGGCAACCTCGGGATCGTGACCGCGATGGAGGCGGAGCTGGTACCGCTGCGCCAGGTCTGGGGTGGCGCGCTGTTCTTCGACGGTCAGCACGCGCCGGCGGTGCTCGCAGCGTACCGGCAGTGGACCGCGGCGCTGCCCGACGAGCTCACCTCCTCGGTGGCACTGCTCGCCTATCCGGACCTGCCGATGCTCCCCGCCGCGCTGCGGGGTCGGTACGTCGCGAGCGTCCGGCTCGCGTTCACGGGAGAGCCGGAGGTCGGCGAGCGGCTGCTCGCACCGCTCCGCCAGGTTGCACCGACGCTCCTGGATACCGTCCATGTCCTGCCCTGGACCGAGTCGCACACGATCACGACGGACCCACCCGAGCCGCACCCCTACCTGGGCACGAACGCGGTGCTGCGCGATCTCGACCCGGCGGCGGCGCAGACGATCCTCGAGCTCGCCGGGCCTGACGCGCCCCTACCCTGCGTCGTGCAGGTGAACCAGCTGGGCGGCGCGCTCGGCCGGCGGTCGGCGGTGTCGAACGCGGTCGGCCATCGCGACGGCCGTTACCTGCTGCGTGTGCTGTCGGTCGTCGGATCCTCCGGCCGGAGGCCGATCGCCGGGGCGCACGAGCGCCTGCTCACCGCCCTCCAGCGGGTCACCGTCGGCCGTCTCGTCGGGTTCCAGTTCGGGGAGCACTCGATCGAGCAGACACGGGCCTGCTACGACGCTGCCGACTACCGACGGCTGGCCGCGCTCAAGGCGACCTACGACCCCGAGAACCGGTTCCGGTGCAACCACAACGTGCCGCCGGCCGCGTCCTAACGGCCGAGCACGGATCGCAACGCGTTCAGCAGACGCTCGGCCGACCCGCCCAGACCGTAGCGCTCGACGAGCGTCGCGAGCGCCGCCTGATCCAGCGGATAGTCGTCGCGGCGTCCCGGGGGCAGCGGCAGGTCGCCGGGTGCGGGCCGCACGACCTGGATCGCCCGGGTCACGTAGTCCGCATCGGCGGCACCCAGGCGCCCGGCGGCAACGATGCCCTCGATGCCGCCATACCGGCTGACCAGCTCCGCCGCCCGCTTCGCCCCGATGCCGCCGACGCCGGGGAGGCCGTCGGAGGGATCGCCGCGCAGCACGGCGAAGTCCGCGTACGCCCGCCCCGGAACGCCGTACCGGCGCTCGATCTCGGCCTCGGTGATCTCGGCGAGGCCACCCTTCTCCGGATAGAGCACGCGCACGCGGCCATCCTCGACGAGGCCGAACAGGTCGCGGTCGCCGGAGAGGATCCACACCTCACCATCGATCTGCCGCGCCCAGGAGGCGATGACGTCCTCCGCCTCGAACTGCGGCAACCCCTGCATGTCGACGCCGATCGCGGCGAGCACCGACTCGATCTTCGGCAGCTGAGGCTCCAGCTCCGGCGGCACCGGCTCCGCCGTCCGGTGCGACTTGTAGCTCGGGATCAGATCGACCCGCCACTTCGGTCGCCAGTCCTCGTCGGTCGCGATTGCGAGGTGGTCCGGCTGCCGCGCGGCGACGATGCGGGCGAGCGTGTCCTGGAACCCGCGGATCGCGTTGTTGAGGCTTCCGTCGGGTGCCCGCATCGCCTTCGGCACGCCGAAGAAGGCCCGGAAGATGAGGCTGGAACCGTCGACGAGAAGCCACGCCAAAGCGACCGAAGACTAGCAGCTAGCGGGCGCCTCAGCGCGCGTCGGTCAGGTGCTTGCGCGCCTCGCGCTGGGAGAGCGGGCTCAGGCGATCTCGGCGCTCGTAGACGAACGTGCGCACCCAGTCCGGTTCGGTCTTGGCGTACTCGCGCAGCGCCCAACCGATCCCCTTGCGGATGAAGAAGTCGGGGTCGGCGACGTTCTCGTCGATGGCATCGGTCAGCAGCGCTCGGTCCGTGCCCCCCTTGCTCCCGACCTGACAGATGATCGCGGCCCGCCGCTTCCAGAGATGCTCGTCGCGCGCCCAGGCGTGCAGCAGCGGCGTCATCTCATCGTGGTTCGCGCGGAGGATCGGACCGACGCGCCGGATCGCCAGCTCGTCGACGTAGTCCCACCACGCTCCTTCGGCGATCATCGCTTCGAGGAGCGGCACCGCCTGGAGATCGAGCCAGGTGCGATACTGCCGATGGCCGGTGAGATCCACCGCGGCGTACCGCTCCTCGCGATACTCGGCGGCCCAGAAGAGCGCACGGACGGCCCGCTCCCAGGCGGACCGATCGGGCAGCGGATGCGCCGCGAAGACGGGCCCCAGGGCGCGGCGCAGCACCGGTGTCGGCACCCCGCGATAGGGCATCGCCGAGCGCATGTAGGCCTGCATCGGACCCGCCTTCGCGGGTTCCGCATTCGCCGCCAAGGTCCTGCGCACGGCGGCCACGAGCGTCTCGATCGGGTCGCCTGGCTCGGTCGCCAACCCACCACCTCAGCTGCAGCCCGGCGCGACGCGCCGGGTTGATCGTCTGCCTGCGTCCACGGCTACGGTAAGCCCGGGCGTCGACGAGCTCGCGATCGCCGGACACCGGAGAGCCGGGGACGATCCCGTCGCCCCCGGCCCCCGCCGGACTCTCCGAGAGTGGGGTCGCTACTTCTCGACCGGCAGGCGGACGCCGCTCCCGTACTCGGTCCAGGAGCCGTCGTAGTTCTTCACGTCGTCGATGCCGATCAGCTCGTGCAGCACGAACCACGAGTGGGCCGAGCGCTCGCCGATACGGCAGTACGCGATGATCGGCTGTGAACCGTCGATGCCTTTGCCCTGGACGTAGATCTCCCGCAGCTCGTCGAGCGTCTTGAAGCTGCCGTCCGGGCCGACCGCCGTCGCCCAGGGGACGTTGACCGCGGTCGGGATGTGCCCGCTGCGCTGGGCGCCCTCCTGCGGCAGGTTCTCGGGCGCGATCAGCTGGCCCGTGTACTCGGCGGGCGAGCGGATGTCGAGCAGCTTTGCGCTGCCGATCGCCGCGACGACCTGGTCGCGGTAGGCGCGCAGGTTCTCGCGGGTGTCGCCGCTGAAGCGATACGTCGTGGGCGCCGGGGTTGGCACGTCCGTCGTCAGCGGTCGACCTTCCGCCGACCACTTGACGAGCCCACCGTCGACGAGCTTCACCTGGTCGTGCCCGAAGTATTTGAGCGCCCAGTACGCGAAGGCGGCGAACCAGTTGTTGTTGTCACCGTAGAGCAGGATTGTGGTGTCCGGGGTGACGCCGCTTTCGCCAAGCCGCCGCTCCAGCGCGTCCTGGGTCGGGAGGTCGCGCACGATCGGATCCTGGAGGTCCTTCTTCCAATCCCAGCCGACGGCGCCCTCGATGTGCCCGTTCGTGTAGGCGGTCGGGTCGACGTCCACCTCCAGCAGCCGGTAGCCGGGTTCGTGCAGGTGGTCGGCGAGCCAGCCGGTGCTGACGAGCACGTCGGACTTGGCGTAGGTCACGCCGTCTGCCATGGGGATCCTCCTTCCTGGTGGTCGAGTCGGGACGCCGTCGCTCCCGCCGCCGGCAAGCGATCGTGTCGCCGTCGCGCCCGCAGCTACGCTCCGCGCACTGAGCGAGGTAACGAGTGCGACACTGGTCAGCTCAACCAACGCCGAGAGAACGATCGGTTATTCCACGAT
>JBAPVZ010000741.1:0-2948 GCA_049283435.1 Candidatus Dormiibacterota bacterium | reverse complement strand
TCTGACGGGGACGGCCTCTGCCGGCGCAGTGAGGTCGAGTTGCTCCTCGTGGAGGGGCGGCCGCACGAGGCGGCCGAGGCAGCCGACGAGTATGCGGCGCGGTCGCGGCGCGTCGTCAACCCGGGTTGGGCCCCCTGGCGCTCGTTCAAGGCGCAGGCGCTCGACCGGCTCGGGCGAAGAGACGAGGCGCTGGCCCTGCTTTCGGAAGAGTTGGCGTTCGCGCGCAGCTGGGGTGCTCCGGGAACCGTGGCGCAGACCCTGCGGGTACTGGGGACCATGGAGGGCGGAGACGGCCTCGATCATCTGCGTGAGGCGGTCGAGGTGGCGGCCGGCTCACCGGCGAGGCTGGAGCACGGCAAGGCGCTCGCCGCGCTGGGAACCAGCCTCCGGCACGCCCGCCGTCCGACCGATGCTCGCGAACCCTTGCGTGGTGCGCTCGAGCTGGCGACTCGGTTCGGGGCAGCACCACTGGCGGATCGTGCGCGCGCCGAGCTGCTGGCGGCGGGCGGACGTGTGCGTAGCCGGACGCTCGTAGGCCCAGGCTCGTTGACGCCGGGCGAGCGGCGGGTCGTCGACCTCGCCGTGGAGGGACGCAGCAACCGCGAGATCGCGCAGACGCTCTTCATCACTCCGAAGACGGTGGAGGTCCACCTTTCGAGCGCCTACCAGAAGCTCGGGATCCGGTCCCGGCAGCAGCTCGGCACGGCGCTTGTCGACCCGGCATGAGGGGGGCCGCAGAAGTTAGGGGTTCGTCCCTGATGCGCTGACGTTGCCGCTCGGCGATGCTCCGGGCATGGTCGAACGACCGAATGCACGACCGGGCCTTCGCCCAGCGCGCCTGCAGACCGCGCCGGCTGGGACCGCCAGCCGTGGGCCGTCGCTTTGACCCCACGATCGCTGCGCATAACCGTCGACTTCGACATCGACGGTGAAGCGTTCGCCGGCCGAGTAACCGCGGACGGCAGCGTTCGCGGGTTCTCCGGGTTGCTCGGACTGTTCACCGTGATCGAGGGTCTCGTGGCCGAGGACGGCCCGGGGGACCGGCCCGAGTTCGATTCACCAAGTGATCGCCCGCCTCCATCCCCTCCGCCGACCAACCTGTGAGGAACTGATCAATGGCCGATCCAGCCGTCGCCGCCCCGGATGCACCCGCCGCGGCACCGCAACGTAGTCCGAAGGGTCGGCTCCCGTTGAGCCGGCGCGTCTTTCCCGGCGGTCTCGTCGCCAGCGGCGCCGTCGCGGTTGAGCTTCCTCTACAAGGCTGCCTTCGCCCCCCTGTACGTCAACCCGAGCAAGCTGGCCGGCAAGACGCGGCCCTGCAGTCCGACCCCGGCCTCGGCTGCGAGCACGTACGTCGGCAGCTACGCGAACGACCTGTACGGGCCGGCGCACATCGTCGCCGCCCCCGGTGGGCTGGCGCTCCAGCTCGGTCCCAACTCGACCGCTTACCCACTCCAACACTGGGATGGCGACACGTTCTCCTACCTGCCGACGGGGGAGAATTCGCTCGGCATCACCGCGGTGACGTTCACGATCGGCGCCGGCGGCGTGCCCGGCATGGTCTCGATCGAGAACTTCAACGGTCAGGAGCCGGAGACCGCGAATCTGGGTCTCTTCCAGCGCGCGTGACACCGATGAAAGTTAGGGGTAGTTGCTACGGGAACATCCTGATGCCCTCCGCTCTCCCGCCACTGAGACTGCACACCATGCAGCTGCCCAACCGTGTCCCCTTCGCGGCGCCGTTCCCCGACGACCGTCCGCAAATGTTTCCCCTCGGCCATGGCGCGGATTCCGATCAGACCGCGCGTGCCCGGGATCGCCGACCTCGGATTGGAGCGTTCACGAAGTGGTGAGACTGCGAGCGGTGTTGGCGATGGTCTTCGCGGCGTCGATGCTCGCGGCCTGCGGCGGGTCGAACCCGGGGTCGGGTTCAGCCAAGGTGGCGCCCGACGCGACCAAGCTGACGACCGCGATCCGCGGCGTCATGGCGAAGGCCTCGATCCCCGGCGCCATCGTCGGTGTCTGGCGAAAGGGTGATCAGCCCTACGTGCAGGCGTTCGGCGTCCGGGACACGCAGACGCGCCAGCCGATGGCGACCGACCTCTACATGCGGATCGGCAGCGAGACCAAGACCTTCACCATCACCGCTTTGCTGCAACTCGTCGACCAGGGGAAGGTCGGGCTCGACGATCCGATCGGCAAATACATCACGGGCGTCCCGGACGGGAACGTCGTCACCATCCGCCAGCTGGCGGAGATGCGAAGTGGCCTCGCCAGCTACACGGTGAATCCCGCCTTCGTGACCAAGCTCCAAGCCGATCCCCGCGCCGCGTGGACGCCGCCGGAGCTGCTCTCCTACGCCTTCAGCCAGCCTGCGCTGTTCGCGCCCGGCAGTTCGTTCAATTACTCGAACACGAATACAGTCCTGCTCGGTCTGGTCGTCGAGAAGCTCTCCGGGCAGGCGCTCCACACCTACATCGAGCAGCACATTCTGGTGCCTGAGCATCTGAATCACACGTCCTTCCCGACGGACGCATCCTTCCCGACGCCGTATGCGCATGGCTACACGCAGCAGACTCCGGACGGGCATACGGCCGACGCCACGGATTGGAACCCGTCTTGGGGCTGGGCCGCCGGCGCCATGGTCTCGGACCTGAGCGATCTCCACGCCTGGGCCAAGATCCTTGCCACCGGCGGGCTGCTCAAGCCGGCCACGCAAGTGGAGCGGGAGAAGTTCCTGACGGCGCAGGGCATGGGGACCGCCGGCTATGGCCTCGGCATGTTCAGCGTCGGCGGCTGGATCGGCCACAACGGATCGCTGCCCGGCTACCAGACCGCGGCCGTCTACCTTCCAGCTCAGCAGGCCACCATGGTCGTCCTCGTCAACTCCGACACCCCCTACCAGGGCAGCCCGCTGTCCACGTTGCTGGCGGACGCCATCACCCACG
>JBAPVZ010000740.1:0-6296 GCA_049283435.1 Candidatus Dormiibacterota bacterium | reverse complement strand
CCAGCGAACCCATGTTTGTATTTTCTCACGGCGAGCGGTTCTCGTCAAGCAGAATTCGGCCGTTAACACGACGAAGAGTGGACGTGTACCGAGTTCAGATCGGCACTTTTTCTTAACACGCCCTATTGACATTCGCCCTTCTCCGGCGTACTTCACGGGGCCAGCCCCCGTCGGGGTGGGTGGGGTATTGCCCGGCGCGCGATCGACCCCAGGTGAGGCGCGGTCGGGGGACTTCCCGTCGACCGCCGGAGCCATCCGCAGCTGTTGGTCGCGGCCTAGCGGGGAGGCCTGGTCGGCCGAGGCTGAGCGCGGCGGGCTGCGGCACCCCCCGGTCGAAACCGAGGGTTGCCGTTCGACGCCTGAACAGATCGGTGGATTCGAGAACACTGGATCCGAGTCGGGCTGGGCTCGCATCGCCGGCCGAGATCAGGAGGACCAGACATGGGATACGAGGAGCGTTCGGTGAACACGGCGACCACCACCATCAGCCGCGCCGCATTCGGCGTTGACGTCGCGCTCGGGTTTGGCGCCGGCAAGGTCGTGGTCGCCGGCCCCATCGAGATCGGGTTCACCGCCGGCGGGAGAGCACCGCGATGAGCAGGTCCGTGCTGAACATGTCGATGTCTCTCGACGGATTCATCGCCGGGCCCAACGATGGGCCGGGCAACGGGCTCGGTGACGGCGGGCATCGCCTGCACGAGTGGTTCTCGGCCGGCGCGGAACCCGGCCATCCGAGAGACCTGAGCGATCTGACGGGGGTGAACCGCGAGGCCATGGACGAGATCATGGCCACGGGGGCCGTGGTCGTCGGCCGGCGGACCTTCGAGCTGGCAGACGGCTGGAGCGGCGACCACCACGACGGCGTGCCGATATTCGTTCTGAGCCGCCATCAGCCGGATGCCAGGCTGCAATGGCCTGGGGTCACTTACGTGACCGACGTGCAGAGTGCGATGGGCATGGCCAAGGAGGCTGCCGGTGAGAAGGACGTGCTGGTCCACGCAGCGGTCACCGCTCAGCTCGCGCTCGCCGCAGGGGTCCTCGACGAGCTGCAGATCCACCTGGTCCCGGTCCTGCTCGGGCAGGGCCGTCGCCTGTTCGGGAACCTGCCGCCCGACCACGTCGAACTGGAACTGCTCCGTGCCGTGGAAGGGCCAGGTGTGCTGCACCTGCGCTACCGCGTGCGGTCGGTGCGCTGACCGATGGCGCCCGCCCGGCGGTATGTCGTGTCCCTTGACGACGAGGAGACGTCTTGATGAGCACCGTCGTCATGCACAGCGTCGTGTCCGTGGACGGATTCATCGCCGACGCGGACGATCAGGTCGGCCCTCTTTTCGACTGGTTGGCCAGCGGCGACGTCGAGCTCGTGGCGGGTGGCACGTTGAAGGTCTCGCAGGTCTCGGCCGAGTACGTCCAGCCGATGTGGGCGAGCATCGGGTCGATGGTGATCGGGCGTCACCTGTTCGACATGACCAACGGCTGGGAGGGGTCGCCGCCGGCCGGTGAGCACGTGATCGTGGTGTCGCACCGGCCGAAGCCCGACGGATGGCACCCCGAGGGGCCGGGCGCGACACCGCACCCCGGGCGGAGCGCGTCGTACGACTTCGTCGACGATGTGGCGAAGGCGATCGCGAAGGCGAAGGAGCTCGCGGGGGAGCGCTCCGTCGTCGTGGCGGCAG
Source organism: Candidatus Dormiibacterota bacterium (assembly GCA_049283435.1). GTDB lineage: Bacteria > Chloroflexota > Dormibacteria > Dormibacterales > Dormibacteraceae > CAVTSA01. The sequence goes on along the minus strand of JBAPVZ010000740.1, from coordinate 4,620 downwards.
GCGACGTCGGCGGCCAGGCGCTCGCCCTCGGCCTGGTCGACGAAGTGGCGATGGACGTGGTGCCGGTCGTCTTCGGCTCCGGCAAGCGGTACTTCGGGTCGGTCGCTGCCCAGCAACTGCTCGAGGACCCGCACACGGTGATCCAGGGCGACCGCGTGCTGCACCTGCGCTACCGCGTGCGGTCGGCAGGCTGACCGATGGCACCGATCCGGCTCTACATGACGGTGTCGCTGGACGGCTATATCGCCGGCCCCGGCGACGGCGTGAGTGCGCCGATGGGCAGCGACGGGTTCCGCCTCTTCAACTGGCGCCCGGACGACCCGGGTCCCAACACCCAGGTACTTGCCGAGTTGAGCGCCACCCGCGCCGTCATCTCCGGCCGCCGCACCTACGAGCACGCCGGGCGCTGGCAGGGCGCCACCACGACGGCGTGCCGGTCTCCATCCTCACCCACGACGTCCCGGACGACCCGCCGCCGGGCAGCGTCCGCTACGTCACCGATGTGCGCGAGTGCGCCTGGCAGGCACGCGCGGCGGCCGGGGACGGCGACGTGATGGTGCACGGGGCCGGGCGGCGCAGGCACTGCTGGCGGCCGGGGAGCTCGACGAGCTCGAATCGCACGTCGTACCGGTCCTGCTCGGCCAGGGAAGACGGCTGTTCGGCGACCTGCCGGCCGAGCACATCGAGCTCGATGTGGTGCGCTGTTTGACGACTCCCGAGGTCGAGGAGCTCGCGCAGCGCGTCACGCACCTGCGCTACCGCGTCCGACGCCCGTGAGAGGAGGGGTCGGTCGGAGAGCGTCCGGTCCTGTCGCGTCTCGCCGCACTTGTCCGCACCGGCTCGCGGCAGCGGCATCCGGTTGCGCCTTTGTCTTCGACCGCGACCCATGTCACCCTTGGCGGCATGCAGACCGTGTGCGAGGCTGCGGGTGGCGAGGAGGGCCTGAGGCGCCTGGCCGGCGCCTGGCATGCCCGGGTGATGGCGGACGAAGTGGTGAGTCACGCGTTCAGCCACGGGTTCCGCCCCGACCACAGCGAGCGGCTCGCCGCTTACTGGGCCGAGGCGCTCGGTGGCCCGACCACCTACTCCGATGCGTACGGCGATGAGACGTCGGTCGTGCGGATCCACAGCGGCAACGGACCGCACGAGGAGATGGACCAGCGGGCCATCGTCTGCTTCGATCAAGCCCTGGCGGACGTCGGTCTGACCGAGGACGACTCGGTCCGGCAGGTCCTGCACGACTACTTCGCCTGGGCCACGACGGCGACCATGTCCCGCTACCACCACTCCGCTGACGACGTCCCCCCAGACCTGAGCATCCCGCACTGGTCATGGGACGGCATCCAGCGCTGACGCAGTCCGGCATAAACGGCCGTTTGCCGGCCAAGCGACGCTTGCGGAGCGGAAATAGCGCCCGCATACCGGCAATCGGCCCCGAATCGGAAAACGTCGCGTCGACGCTGCGCCTGGCGGGCCCAACAAGCGCATCGCCCCGGGAAGCACGAAGAGATAGAAGATCCCGACCACGATCAGATAGGCGAGGATGACGAGGGTCCAGGCCATGTTGTGGCGGATCACCGCGCCTTCCTTGCGCAGATACCCGGAGGTCGAGACGCCGACGCTGGCGGTCTGCACCGCGACCGGCTTCCCGATCTCCGACCCCACGGAGCTCAACGAGGGCAGCAGCAGCACCGGGAAGTGGAGCAGGTTGCCGACGGCGAGCTGGAACTGGCCGAACAGCGTGTTCGTCGACGCATTGCTGCCGGAGAGCGCACAGCCGAGCCAGCCCAGGATCGGTGCCAGCACGATGAACGCGATGCCGACCCGTGAGAACCCGTAGGCCAGCGAGCTCGCCATCCCCGAATAGTTGAAGTCGAACGCGAGCCCGAACACGAAGAGGCCGATCAGGAGTGCCGCCCAGGTGTGGTTCCACGTTCGGCTGAAGACCTCGCCAATCTGGCGAATGCTCGGTCGGAGCACGGCGAGGATGATCAACCAGCTGAGCAGAACGGCGGTCCCGGAGACGAACGGCTTGAGCTGGAAGAGCGACGAGGCGGGCTTCGTCCCCAGTGAGGCGACCGCCGTGACCGACAGCTTGAGCAACGACAGGTTGGGCAGCGGCGACCAGGGGCCCGTCCAGATGATGACGACGAGGATCAGGATGATGAACGGCAGCAGCCCGTACATGACGTGGCCCCGGAACCCGTTGGTCGGCGTCGCGGCACCGGGCGGATCCCCGTCCGTCGAACCGCCACCGATCGGTCGCGTTGACGCCCTGGCTTCGCTCTCGGAGAGGGGGACGCCGCCGTAGCCGAGCAGCGGCGACGGCTTCCAGATCTTGATGAGGCCGAAGACGGCGGCGAAGCAGACGAGCGAGCCGGTGATGTCCGGCAGGTAGGGCCCGAGGAACTGCGACACCGGGAACTGGCCGATGATGTAGCCGAAGGAGCCGACGATCGCGAGCGGCCAGCCGCCGCGAATGCCCTTCCAGCCGCTCACCAGGTAGATCAGGATCCAGGGCGGGAACAGCGCCAGGATCGCGACGATGCGGCCGACGGACGCCGAGAGCGAGAGCAGCGGCAGCCCGGTCACCGTCGCGAGCGAGATGATCGGCACTCCGAGCCCGCCGTACGACACCGGCGCGTTGTTCGCGATCGCGGCGACCCGGAGTGCATCGAGCTCGACGACGCCGAGACCGACCAGGATCGGTGCGACGACGCTCCAGGGCACGCCGAGGCCGACGAGCCCTTCGAGCAGCGCCCCGAAGGCCCAGGCGAGGAGGATCGCCTGGACCCGCACGTCCGCGGTCGCGTTGCTGACCAGCCAATTCTGGAAGCTCGCGAACGCGCCGGTGACGACGAGCGTGTTGTAGATGACGACGCCCCAGAACGCGATCCAGGCGATCGACTCGAACCCGCTCATCACCCCGTAGAGAAACGACTTGCCGAGCAGGTCGGGCGGCGCATGCCAGATCAGGACGCCGAGCACGAAGGTCACGACCGCCGCGATCGGGGTCGCGATCCAGCCGGTCAGCCGCAGCCCGGCCAGCATCACGAGGAGCAGGAGGACGGGGACGAGCGCCAGCAGCGCGGAGAATCCTGGATTCGCAACCGGAACCAGAACCTGATGGAAGACCGCAGCCTGCAGCACGACGTCATGCATGGTCATCTCCTGTGCCCTTTCGGCACCTGCTCCCACCGCGAGTCCGGCACAGAGTAGCGAGTCAGCCCGATTCCGGCAAGCCGACGAGTTCCGGACGGGGCCCGGCGCTCCGGAATCGCGCCCGACGCACTACGATGCGGACTGTGTTCAGCCCTCTGGCCGGACGTTCGGCGATCGTGACCGGCGGCTCACGTGGGATCGGGAAGGGCATTGCGATCGTTTTCGCGGCGGCCGGGGTACGCGTCCTCGTCGTCGGGCGGGACGAGGAGGCTGCGAGCCAGACGGTCGACGAGATCGTCAGCGCGGGCGGCGACGCGTCGTACCTGCTCGCCGACGTCGGCCTCCCGGCGACGGCGCCCCTGCTCGTCAAAACGGCGATCGATCGCTACGGCAGTGTCGACGTGCTGTGCTGCAACGCGGGCATCTTTCCGTCGGCGCCGCTGCGCACGATGACCGCGTCCGACATCGACGAGGTGCTCGGCGTCAACCTGCGGGGGACGATGCTCGCCGTCCATGCGTGCCTCCCCGTCATGGAGCGGCAGGGCAGGGGCCGGATCGTGCTGACCTCGTCGATCACCGGCCCGATCACCGGCCACGCCGGCTGGTCGCACTACGGCGCCAGCAAGGCGGCCCAGCTCGGCTTCCTGCGCACCGCCGCGATCGAGCTCGCCCCGCTCGGCGTCACGATCAACGCGATCCTGCCGGGGAACATCGCCACCGAAGGGTTGGAGAACCTGGGCGAGGATTACCTGAAGGACATCCAGCGAACGATCCCCCTCGGTCGACTCGGCACGCCGGAGGACATCGGGCATGCCGCGCTCTTCCTGGCGAGCGACGAGGCGGGCTACATCACCGGCCAGACGCTCGTCGTCGACGGCGGCCAGGTGCTGCCCGAGTGGCCGCTGCCGATCGCTGACGGCTGAGCTGCGGCGCCCGGGGGCGGTTGCATAAGTACTCAGTTTGACCGTATCTTTATGCAGTGACCACGGCAACCGTGTCCTCTACGCAGCACGTCATCTCCCTTCGTGAGTTCAGCGGCGAGCAACTCCGCCGGCTGATCGCGCTCGCCGAGGAGTGCCGCCTGCGTCCCGAGCGCTACGAGGATGCGCTCCACCGGCGTGGCCTGGTCCTCCTGATGGAGAAGACGTCGACGAGGACCGTGCTCTCGTTCGAGGCGGCGATCGCGGAGCTCGGCGGGTATGCGGTCCGGCTGAACTGGGCCGAGAGCAACTTCTCGATCTCCCCGATCCACCACGAGGCGGCGTACGTCTCGCGCAACACCTCCGCGATCATGGCCCGCCTGAAGCGGCACGGGGACCTGCTGGAGCTCGCCGCCGGCAGTGTCGTGCCGGTCATCAACGGTTGCGACAACCGGTACCCCCCGCCCCAGGCGCTGGCCGATCTGATCACGGTCGCCCAGGTCGCCGGCGGCCTCGACGGCGTGCAGGTCACGTTCGT
>JBAPVZ010000739.1:0-7500 GCA_049283435.1 Candidatus Dormiibacterota bacterium | reverse complement strand
GGTCCACGCCTGGGGGGTTGCCCGCGCGCTCGGCATTCCGCGCATCCTGCTGCCGCCCTCGGCGGGCGTCGCCTCGGCGTTCGGCATGCTGACGGCCCCGACCGCGTTCGACCTCGCTCGCAGCCTGCCGAACGAGCTGCGTCAAACGGACTGGCAGGCCGTGCGCGCCGCGGTGCGGGAGCTCGAGCAGGCGGGGGCGCGGCAGCTTGCCGGCACCGGTGTCGCCCGGCGTGAGGTGAGCGTCGAGCTGGCGGCCGACGTCCGGCATCGCGGACAGGGCGACTCGCTGACGGTGCCGCTCGGCGCGTCCCTGTCGCGCCATCCGGCGGCGCAGGTCGACGAGGCGTTCGAGGCGGTGTACGTCGAGCTCTACGGGCGGCGCCCGCCCGGCGTCGAGACCGAGGTGCTCGCGTGGCGGCTCCGCGTGCGCGGCCCCGAGCCCGAGGTGCGGCTCCGGGCCGAGCCGGCGAGCGGTCGCCCGAGCAAGGGGAAGCGCGCGATCTGGTCGCCCGAGCGGGGTGGTTTCGTCGAGGCGCAGGTCGTCGACCGGTACCGGCTGCCGGTGGGCCGGATGGTGCGCGGGCCGGCCGTCGTCGAAGAGCGGGAATCGACCGCGATCGTCGGCGTCGGCGGGCGGGCGGAGGTCGACGAGGCGGGCAACCTGGTGGTGAGCATCGATGGCTGAGCGAACGCATCGCACCGGGCTCGACCCGGTGAGCCTGGAGATCCTCTGGACGCGTCTGATCGCGGTCACCAACGAGCAGGCGGCGGCGCTCATGCGCACGTCGTTCACGCCGATCGTGCGCGAGGTGGGCGATCTGTCGGCGGCGGTCTTCGACGCCCGCGGTCGCATGCTCGCGCAGGCGATCACGGGGACCGCGGGCCACATCAACGCGCTCGCGACCGGCATGCGGCACTTCCTCGCCGCCTACCCGGCGGCGACGCTGGGGCCGGGCGACGTGCTGATCACGAACGACCCCTGGATGACCTCGGGACAGCTGAACGACCTGTCGGTCGTAACACCGGTGTTCGCGAGCGACCGCCTCGTCGGCTTCTTCGGCAACTGCTGCCATGCGATCGACATCGGGGGGCGCGGGCTTTCAGCCGACGCGTCGGAGGTGTTCGAGGAAGGGCTGCAGATCCCGATCACGAAGCTCTACGCGGGCGGTACGCCGAACGGGGAGCTGTTCCGGCTGCTGCGGGCGAACGTGCGGGCGCCCGAGGAGGTGCTCGGCGACCTGCATGCCCAGGTCGCGGGCAACCAGGTCGGTGCCGATCGGCTCGTCCGCTATCTGGAGGACTTCCGGCTGCCCGACCTGGAGGATCTCGGCGACGAGATCGTCGGCCGTTCGGAGCGCGCGATGCGGGAGGCGATCGCGCAGGTTCCGGACGGCGACTACCACCAGGTCTGCTTCACCGACGGGCTGGACGAGCCGGTACGCGTCGAGGTGACGCTGCACGTGCGCGGGGACGAGATCGAGGCGGATTTCGCCGGCAGCTCGCCCCAGGTGGAGCGCGCATTCAACGTCGTGCTGAACTACACGGCCGCGTACACGAACTACGCGCTGAAGTGCGCGCTGTGCCCCGACGTGCCGCACAACGAGGGGAGCTTTCATCCCGTGCGGGTGACGGCGCCGGTGGGATCGATCTTCAACCCACGCTTTCCGGCCGCGGTCGCCGGTCGCCAGATCGCCGGCCACTTCGTGCCGCACGCCGTGTTCGGCGCACTCGCGGGCGTGCTCCCGGACCGCGTCATCGCGGAGGGGGCGGGGGGAATCTGGCTGACGACCGTCCGCGGCCGCGGCGAGAACCGCTTCGTCAGCGTCTTCTTCTCGGCCGGCGGAACGGGCGCCCGCCCCGCCAAGGACGGCCTCTCGGCGACCGCGTTCCCGAGCGGGGTCGCGACCGCGCCGGCCGAGGTGATCGAGACGACGGGACCGCTCGTCATCCGGCGCAAAGAGCTGCGGCGGGATTCCGGCGGCCCCGGCCGCCAGCGCGGCGGCCTTGGTCAGACGATCGAGATCGAGGTGCGCTCGGGGGAGCCGTCGGTGCTCTCGGTGCTGTCCGACCGGTTCCGGCATGCGGCGGCCGGGTACGCGGGCGGGCGGCCGGGGGCGCGATCGCGCTTCTCGACGTCGACGGGTGGGCGGCGCGACCCCAAGCTCAGCCTGGGCCTGCCCGCCGGCGCTCGGTTCACGCTGCAGCTGCCGGGCGGAGGCGGTTTCGGCGACCCCCAGGAGCGCGACCCAGCACTCGTCGAGGAGGATCTGCGGGAGGGGTTGATCAGCCGGCGGGAGGCTCGCGAGTCGTACGGGCTCCCGGGACCGACTCCCGGAACTGCCTCCAAGGACGGCCCCAGCCGACCCCGGCGATCGCGGCCGCCATCGTGATTGAGGTCGACATCCGCGTCCCGGTCGGGCGCCCGCTCCCGCAGCTCGCCGACTTCATCCAGCGCTGTGAGGCGGCGGGGCTCCATGGCGTCGGAGTGCACGACCACCATCACTCCGGGCGGGATGTCTATGTCGCCCTCGCGCTCGCGGCGGCGCGTACGAGCCATCTCACCCTCTATCCGGCGACGAGCAACGCGGTGACGCGACATCCGCTGGTCCTGGCCGCGCTCGTCAACTCGCTCGCCGAGATCGCGCCCGGGCGGGTGCTGCTGACACTGGCCCCAGGCTTCCTCTCGGTCGAGCGAGCCGGTGAGCCACAGGCCGCGCGTGCCCTGCTCGGCGAGGTGGTCACGCAGGTACGCGGGCTGCTCTCCGGCGCGCCGACGCGGCTCGGGGAGCAGGTGACGACGCTCGCCCATCCGGTGACGCCGCGACCCGAGGTCTACATCCTCGCCGGCGGACCGCGGCTGCTGGAGCTGGCCGGGGAGGTCGCGGACGGCGTGCTGATCTTCGCCGGGCTGCATCCAGACGCGATCGCGGCGGCTCGTGCGCACGTGCGGGCGGGCGCCGCCCGGGCCGGGCGAGACCCTCGCGCGCTCGGCGAGATCTTCGTCGTCACCAACGCCTTCGAACCCCTGGAGCAGGCGCGCGAGTGGCCCCGACGCTGGTTTCGACCGGGCCTGCCCTTCCTGGAGTACCCGAGTCGCTCCAATCTGCGCTGGCTGCGGGCCGCCGGGCTCGAGGTGCCGGACACCCACGACCCGCGGAGCATCGGACCCGACCTCGCGGCCCGGATCGCCGACGCGTTCGGGCTCTTCGGTCCGCCCGAGCGCTGCGCCGAGCGGCTGCTGCAGGCGAGAGAGGAGTCCGGGGTCGAGCATGTCCTGCTCTTTCCGGCGCACACGGCCGAGACCTCGTACGACCTGCCCGAGGCGGACGTCGAGGTATTTGCGAGCGTCCTCGGTCCCCGGCTCGCGGCTCCCGGCTGAGCGTCGGCGAACGAACAGCCGCCTCCGACTCGGAGTTGCCGCCGGGAATGGTCCTTCTATAATCCGACCGCCTGCGCCGGCGCGCGGGCGGGGTTCTCGACGCTGGCGGCACGACAGAGTGACTCGCCGGAATGCTTCGTCGAAGAAGGAGTGGGAATGGCAGCCGATCTCGAGCAGGAGCGGATGACGCCGAGAGCGAGGCGGGCGGCGCTGGCCGGCTTCATCGGATTTCTCGTCGACTACTACGACATCTACCTGCCGACGCTCGCGTTGACGCCGGCGCTCATCTATTTCCAGCCGAAGGATCTGCCGGCGACCGCGACCACCACGATCGGGTATCTGGTGATCGCCGTCACGCTGATCGGCCGGCCCATCGGAGCCGTCATCTTCGGACATTTCGGAGACGTTCTCGGGCGCCGTCGGGCGACGCTGATCGCGGTCGCCGGCTTCTCCGTGTGCACGATCCTCATTGCCGCCCTGCCCGGGTACCGGAGCTGGGGCTACGGTGCGATCGTCGTGCTCATCGCCCTTCGGCTCATCGACGGCATCTTCATGGGTGGCGAGTACACGAGCGCCAACCCACTCGCGATCGAGGCCGCGCCGAAGCGGCTGCGCGGTCTGGTCGGCGGCATCATCGCCACGGCGTATCCCATCGGATACCTGGCGATCTCGATCTCGGTCACGATCGTGCTCCTGGTGCTGCCGGCGGCCGGCCTCGACTCACCGTTCGTCCAGTGGGGTTGGCGCCTGCCCTTCATCTTCGGCGGGCTCATCGGCGCTGCGTTCTTCGTCTACTTCTTCTACTTCGTGCAGGACTCGGAGGCGTGGGAGAAGACGGCGAAGGCGGACCGTCCGACGGCGCCACTGAAGGAGCTGCTCGGCGGGCGCAACCTCCGGAGCCTGGCGCAGGTGTTCCTGATGATGAGCGGGTTCTGGCTCGGGGTCCAGGCGTGCGTCAGCGTCGTGCCGGGACTGCTCGAGACGTACTTCAAGCGACCGGCCGGCGAGGTGACGAACGGATTGATCGTCGCCAACGTCGTGCTGATCTTCGCCTACCTCGGCTGCGCGCTCCTGGGCCAGCGCCTGGGCCGAAGACCGATGCTGGTCGCCAGCGGGGTGTGGACGATCGTGCTCTCGACGAGCGCGTACCTCCTCATGGTGCTCACCGTGCAGAACCGCGCACCGTTCGTGCTGACGATCCTCTTCGATACGATCGCGCTCGGATTGACGCTCGGCCCCTGGGGCATCGTGACCACCTACATCAACGAGCGGTTTCCGACCAACGTGCGGGCCTCTGGCTACGGCATCGGCTACAGCCTGGCCGTCATCCTGCCCTCGTTCTACGGCTTCTACATGCTGTTGCTGTCGAGGCTGATCCCCTACCAGTACACCCCGGTCGTGCTCGTCGCGCTGGGCGGCGTGCTGGTGCTGGTCGGAGCCCTGCTCGGGCCGGAGACCCGCGACGTGCGGCTCGATAGCGTGCACGGCGTCGAGACGGTGGGTGCGGCGGAGCTGGCCGGGCCGTGACGCGGGGCTGGCAAACAGGAGCTCAGCGATGAAGTTCGGCATCTGGCTTCCCTCGTACGCCTACCCGGACGGCGATCCGGAGCACATGCGGCGCCTGCGCAGCTACATCCGGCGCATCGAGGAAGCGGGGCACGACATCTGGGTCATCGACCACCTGCTCCACGCCGAAGGGCTGTACGGCATGTCCTGGCTGGAGCCGATGAGCGTGCTCACCTACGCGGCGGCGGTCACCGAGCGGGCCAAGCTGGGCACCGGCATCCTCGTGCTGCCCCTGCGCAATCCGGTGCTGCTCGCGAAGGAGATCGCGACGCTGCATGCGATGTCGGACGGACGCTTCCTGTTCGGCATCGGTCCGGGATGGTACCCGCCGGAATTCGAGGTGACGGGGTCGCGCATCGAGGAGCGGGGCGGGCGGACGGACGAGATCATGGAGGCGGTGCGCCGGCTGCTGAGCGAGGAGCGCGTCACCTTCGAAGGCCGCTACTACCGGTTTCGCGACGTCACCATCGACCCGCGTCCGGCCACGCTGCCCCAGTTCTGGGTCGCCGGCGGGTCGCGACTGCCCGACGCCGACTACCACGACGTGCCCAAGCTGGCGAAGAGCGTCCGGGAGCGAATCCTCCGCGCCGACGCCTGGCTATCGCGGTGCTCGGGCACGCAGGAATGGGTGAAGCGCGACTGGGAGACGATTCGCGCCGAGCTGGTGAAGCGGCGGGGTGGGGTCGGCGACTTCGTGTTCGGGCACTGCAACTTCATCTCCGTCGTCGACACCGACGACCGGGAGCGGGCCCTCGCCGTCCAGCAGCCGCGATTCGCGGAGGTGATGGGGGACCACCGCAGCTTCGAGCAGCTGCAGCAGTGCTATTTTCTGGGCACGCCGGGCGAGCAGGTCGCTCGCCTGCTCGACCTGGGGCAGGCGGGTTGCGAGTACGTCGTGCTGGGACCGACGAGCGATGATCCCGAGCAGCTCGAGCTACTGATCGAGCGCGTGCTGCGGCCGGTGCAGTCCAGCATCGCGACGGGCTGAACGCCGGCCTCGGATCTCCTGCCGGCGGCGGGGACGGGAACCAGGCGGCGGTTTGAGGGAGGGAGGAGGCTGATGCGGATCACCGGTGTGACCACGTTTCCGGTCGCGGTGCCGGCGCCCCAGCGGGGCGGCCGGGTGTGGATGTTCCTGCGCCTGGACACGGACGAGGGCGTCAGAGGCTACGGCGAGGTGATGATGCTCGCCTGCGCGTTCAGCCCGCCGGTGATGGCGAGCATGATCGAGGACCTGGTGACGCGGCATCTGGTCGGCCACGACCCGTTCGACGCGGAGCTGCTGTTCCTGAAGCTGTACGCGCGAGCGGGATACAGCCACTACCCGGAGCAGACGAAGCTCGCGATCCTGAGCGGCCTCGACATGGCGTGCTGGGACCTCGTCGGGAAGGCGGTCGGCCAGCCGGTCTATCGCCTGCTCGGCGGAGCGGTCCGCGATCGGGCCCGGACCTACACGTACATCTATGCGGATGCCTCGAGCGGCGTCGCGCACGAGGACCTGTGGCTGCGTCCCGACGCGGTCGCCGACCGGGCTCGGTTCTACGTCGACCAGGGATTCACCGCCGTCAAGCTGGACCCGGTCGGCTCGGCCGTCAACCCGACGCAGGGGCTCGGCCAGGTGGTGCCCCTCGAGTACTCGCTGGAGGCGCTCGACACCGCGGAGGCGGTGGTCCGGGCGATCCGGGAGGCGGTCGGGAGTCGGGCCGACATTCTGATCGGCACCCACGGGCAGATGACGGCGGCGGGCGCGATCCGGCTCGCGAAGCGGCTGGAGGCGTACGACCCGCTGTGGTTCGAGGAGCCGGTGCCGCCGGAGAACGTGAGCGAGATGGCGGTCGTCGCGCGCGGCACGAGCATCCCGATCACGACCGGGGAGCGGCTGACGACGAAGTACGACTTCGCGCGGTTGATCGAGCAGCAGGCGGCGGCGATCTTCAACCTCGACATCGGGCAGGTGGGCGGGATCCTGGAGACGAAGAAGATTGCGGCGCTCGCGGAGGCGCACTACCTGCAGATCTCGCCTCACGTCTACGGGGGGCCGCTGATCGCGGCGGCGTCGGTCCAGATCGCGATGTGCTGCCCGAACTTCCTGATCATGGAGTCGATCGAGCAGTTCGCCTGGTTCCATGCGGAGCTGCTGGACGAACCGCTGGCGTGGGAGGACGGGTACCTGGTGCCGTCGGAGCGGCCGGGGCTGGGACACAACCTTCGGGAGGAGGTCGCGCGGGAGCACGCGTTCCGGTGAGGTCGGCGTAGGGAGGCGGCGCCCACGTTCGGGTGTGGGAGCTCGGGGCTGGCGCACCCGGCATTCGCGTGCGGTGTCGGTGTCCGCATCTCGGCCGTCGACGTCAGGGCGTCGGCGTTTCAGCGACGGAGGCACTCCCCTCCCTCCCAGGGGCTGGCCCACGTGATACCGGACAATCGGGCAGCTGTCAACCTAACCAGTTAAGGGCGATTCTCGAGTTCGACATCGACGCATTCGGTGCTCGAAGGGGTTAGCTCTCGAACTGCTCAATCTGTCCGACACACAGGGTGTAAATGGGTTGACTGGGCAC
>JBAPVZ010000738.1:0-8358 GCA_049283435.1 Candidatus Dormiibacterota bacterium | reverse complement strand
CCGACCGGCACCCCGAGCCCCGCGCCGACTCCCACCCCGACATCGCAGCCGGCATCTTCGCCGGGCTCCACCCCGGGCTCCAACCCCACCGCGCAGCCCGGCTCCAACCCCACCTCGCAGCCCGGCTCCGACCCGATCTCACGGCCGATCTCGAACCCGACGCTCGCACCGACGACGGTCCCGACTGATCCGGTGACCGCTCCGCCGACCACGAACCCGTCCGGCAGGCCGGTCCTCGTCGGTCAGGTGGAGACGCTGTCGCAATCAGGCGAGATCGTCTGGCCGGCGATCGTCGGCATCCCCGTTCTGCTCGTCGGGCTGCTGCTCCTGCTCCTCGCGCGGCGCCGCATCGACGACAAGGACAGGACCCGCTGATCCACCGACCTCTGCAAAGGCCCGCGCCCGGATCCCCGGCGCGGGCCTCTTCTGTTGGGAGCGGCGCCCCCATTGAACAACGGGCTCCCGAGGGCCGCACATCACGGGCCCGCGCCGAACGGCAGGGGCCGGCGGCGTGTTGGAGAATCCCGGGATGAGCACCTATGACTACGTCGTCGTCGGAGCCGGTTCCGCCGGGTGCGTGCTGGCGGCGCGTCTCTCCGAGGATCCGGCGGTCAGTGTCGCGCTGATCGAGGCGGGCGGGCCGGACCTGGCGCAGGAGGTCCACATCCCACTCGCGTTCTCACAGCTGTTCAAGACGCCGCTCGACTGGGACCTCGACACCGAGCCGGAGCCCGAGCTGGGCGGGCGGCGGGCCTATCTGCCTCGCGGCAAGATGCTCGGCGGGTCCAGCTCGATGAACGCGATGATCTACATGCGGGGGAACCGGGCGGACTACGACGGCTGGGCGCGGGCCGGGGCGGCCGGCTGGTCCTGGGCGGACGTCCTTCCCTACTTCAAGCGTGCCGAGGACAACGAGCGCGGCGCGAACGACCTCCACGGCGCAGGCGGCCCGCTGACGGTGAGCGACGGCCGCTCGAACCACCCGCTGGCGGCGGCCTTCGTCGAGGCGGGCGTGCAGGCCGGCCATCCGCGCACCGACGACTTCAACGGGGAGCGGCAGGAGGGTGTCGGCTTCTATCAGCTGACCCAGCGCAACGGCCTCCGGTGCAGCGCAGCCGACGCCTACCTTCGGCCTGCGCTGGAGCGGCCCAACCTGACGCTCCTGACCGGGGCGCTCGCCCAGCGGGTCCTGCTGGACGGGTCGCGAGCGCGCGGAGTCGAGATCGCTCGGGGCGGAGAGACCGAGGTCGTCACTGCCGCCGGCGAGGTGCTGGTCGCGGCCGGTGCCTACGAGTCGCCGAAGCTGCTGATGCTCTCCGGCATCGGGCCAGAGGCGGTGCTGACGCCGTTCGGGATCCCGGTCGAGGCGAATCTCCCGGTCGGGCAGGGTCTGCAGGACCACTGCCTCGCACTGCTCAACTACGCGACCCGAGTCGAGACGCTGATGACGGCGCTGACGCCGGAGAATGTCGTGCTGCTCATGAGCGAGGGCCACGGTCCCCTCAGCTCGAACGTCGCCGAATCCGGGGGCTTCTTCCACAGCCTGCCCGGGCTGCCGGCGCCCGACGTGCAGTTCCACGTCGCGCCGGTCCTCTTCCACGAGGAGGGGCTGGGCGCGCTCGTCGCCCACGCGATCACGCTCGCGCCGTGCGTCCTGGCGCCGACGAGCCGGGGGCAGGTCTTGCTGCGCTGGCCGCGGCCCGAGGTCGCGCCGCGGATCATCCACAACTACCTGACGACGCAGGAGGACCGGGATTGCCTCGTCGCCGGCGTCCGCCTGGCGTTCGACATCGAGGCGCAACCGGCGCTGCAGGCGGTGACGACCGGCGCGTTCAACGTTCCGGCGTCGGATGCCGAGGCGGACATTTTGGACTGGGCGCGCAGAGTGGTGATGACGCTGTATCACCCCACCTCGACCTGCGCGATCGGCTCCGTCGTCGACCCGGACCTCCGCGTGCTCGGCTTCGAAGGGTTGCGCATCGTCGACGCCTCGGTCCTGCCCACCGTGCCGCGAGGCAACACGAACGCACCGACGATCATGGTCGCCGAGCGGGCGGCGGACCTGATCCTCGGCCGAACGCTCCGCGCGACCGCCGGCGTGGGCTAGGTGCTTTTTTCGGCGGTCGCGCGCCGAGGAGGCGGGGCACCCGCCGGCTCCAGGGTGCGGCCGCGCGAGGGCTGCACGTCGACGTCATGCCGGTCTGCCGTGAGGAGAGGAGCAATTGCCGGCCCGGCCGGCCTCGGCAGACAAGAAACGGGCCCGGAATCCTCGTCGGATCCCAGGCCCGTCCACCCGCGACGGCAGCGACGCGCGACCTACGAAGGCAGCGTCTCCACCGGCTTCGGCGGCGCCAGCTGCCCCTGGTCCTCCTGGCGCCGGTGCGGCGTCAGCGTGAACCCGTCTTCCGGGTTGTAGTCGATCCGGACGTCGTCGCCACGCTGGAACTTGCCGCGCAGCAGGTCCTCCGACATCTGGTCCTCGATCCGCGTCGTGATCACACGACGCAGCGGTCGAGCACCGTACTGCCTGTCGAAACCCTCCTCGGCGAGGCGATCCCGCGCCGCGTCCGTGATCTCGACCCGCACGTTCTGCTCCGCCAGCCGCTTCTCCAGCTGCCGCAGCTGGATATCGACGATCAGGCGCAGCTGATTGGGCGTCAGCGGCCGGAACGTGATCACGGCGTCGAGGCGGTTCAGGAACTCGGGCCGGAACATCTTCTTCAGCTCGCCGTCGATCCGATCCTTCATGATCTTGTGCCGGCGGTCGGCGTCCTGCTCCTCGGTGGCCAGGGCGGGCTGGAACCCGAGCGCCGTCTGCGCCTGGTTCACGTCCCGCATGCCGAGGTTCGAGGTCATGATGATCAGCGTGTTCGCGAAGTTGACGACCTTGCCCTTCGCGTCCGACAGCCGCCCGTCCTCCAGGATCTGCAGCAGCATGTTGAACACTTCCGGGTGCGCCTTCTCGATCTCGTCGAGCAGGATCACCGAGTAGGGTCGCCGGCGCACCGCCTCGGTGAGCTGGCCGCCCTCGTCGTAGCCCACGTAGCCGGCCGGCGCACCGACCAACCGCGCCGTGGTGTGACGCTCCATGAACTCCGACATGTCGAGCCGGATCAGCGCGTCCTCGGAGTCGAACATGAATTCCGCGAGCGCACGCGCCAGCTCGGTCTTGCCGACACCGGTCGGACCGAGGAAGACGAAGGACCCGATCGGGCGCCGCGCGTCCTTCAGCCCGGCACGTGCTCGGCGCACCGCCTGGCTGATCGTCGTGATCGCCTCCTCCTGCCCGACGTAGCGCCGGTGCAGCTCGTCCTCCATCCGCAGGAGCCGAGCCGTCTCCTCCTCGACGAGGCGCCGCACCGGGACGCCGGTCCAGGCCGACACGATCGTGGCGATGTCCTCCTCGCCAACCTCGGGCACGGTCTCGCCAAGCTTGTCCCGCCACGCCTGCTCGCGCAGCGAGTAGGTCTCCTTGAGCTTCTTCTCGTTCTCGCGGACCATCGCCGCCGACTCGTAGTCCTGGCGGGCGATCGCCTCCTCCTTGTCGGCCTGCAGCTTCTTGATCTCCTTCTGGAGATCCTTCAGATCCTCGGGCGTCGTCGTCAGCTTCATCCGCACCCGCGCCGACGCCTCGTCGATGAGGTCGATCGCCTTGTCGGGCAGTGCGCGGTCGCTCACGTAGCGATCGGAGAGCACCGCGGCCGAGTGCACGGCGGCGTCCGTCAGCAGCACCCGGTGATGCTTCTCGTAGAGCGGCTTGACGCCGTGCAGGATGTCGATCGTCTCGGTCAGCGACGGCTGGTCGACGAACACCGGCTGGAACCGCCGCTCCAGCGCGGCATCCTTCTCGATGTACTTGCGGTACTCGTTGAGGGTCGTCGCGCCGATGCACTGCAGCTCGCCGCGCGCGAGCGCGGGCTTCAGGATGTTGGCGGCGTCGATCGCACCCTCGGCGGCGCCGGCGCCGACCAGGGTGTGCAGCTCGTCGATGAAGAGCACGACCTCGTTCGATGCCCGCATCTCGTCGAGGATCTTCTTCAGCCGCTCCTCGAACTCGCCGCGGTACTTGGTGCCGGCGACGAGCGCGCCCATGTCGAGCGTCAGCACTCGCTTCTGGTAGAGCGACTCGGGCACGTTGCCGAGCACGATCTGCTGGGCCAGCCCCTCGGCGATCGCGGTCTTGCCGACACCCGGCTCGCCGATCAGGGCGGGGTTGTTCTTCGTCCGCCGGCTCAGGATCTGGATCACCCGCTCGATCTCGGTCTCCCGACCGATGACCGGGTCGAGCGAGTTCTTGCGCGCCATGTCGGTCAGGTCGCGCCCGAACTGATCGAGCAACGGTGTCTTCGACGGCTTCTTCGGCGCCGGCTCCGACTCCTCGACGGTCGAGTCGTGCAGCAGGCGCTCGATCTCGTTGCGGACCTTCTCCAGGTTCGCGCCGAGGTCCTCGAGCACGTGGGCGGCGATGCCCTCGCCCTCGATGAGCAGGCCCAGCAGCAGGTGCTCGGTGCCGACATAGTTGTGCCCCATCCGCCGGGCCTCTTCGAAGGAGATCTCGATGACCTTCTTCACCCGCGAGGTGGGGATGATCTGCTGGATGATGATCCGCTCGTTGCGCCCGAGCACGGATTCGATCGTCTGGCGAACCTTGCCGATCTCGACGCCCAGGTTGCCCAGGACCTTCGCGGCCAGACCATCGCCTTCCCTGAGCAGGCCCAAGAGCAGGTGCTCGGTTCCGATGTAGCTGTGATGCGAGCGCTCGGCTTCCTCCTGCGCAAGCGTCAGGACCTTCTTGGCGCGCTCGGTGAAGCGTTCAAATGGATACATTGAGGACAAGGTGGGTATGCCTCCTCAGAAACCCGGGCTAGGTGTGGCGGACACCTCCTCTAGCGTGGATTTGTCGGTTCGGGCCCTCCATCGCGGACCCTCGCTCACTATACCGGTCGATCTCCTCTCTTCATTTCAGGTCGAGGCAACTGGCCCGAGCTAGGCTCGGCTGGTGAGGGATCAGGTTTGGGGACGTATCGCCGCCTGGCTTCCCGCCGTGACCGCCGGACTGCTCCCCGTCTTCTGGCTCCCGTTTGCCGTCGACTCGTTCATTCTTCCCCGGGCGGCACTTGCCGAAACCGGAGCCGGCCTACTGTTCGCCGCCGGCATCTGTACAACGCACCGGCGGCTCGGAAGGTTCACCTGGGCCGCGCTAGCCTGCGCGGGCGCCGCGATCCTCGCCGCCATCTTCTCGACTGCGCCCGTCCCTTCCCTGGTCGGTGCGTACGGGCGCTACGAGTCGCTCCCGATGCGGCTCGCCTACCTGGGCCTCTTCTGGGGCACGCTGCGCCTGGCGCCGCCCCGCGGGACGCCCGCTGACGAGATCGGCCGGTGGCGAGGCCGGATCGAGGTCGCGTTCCTCGCCGGCTGCGGGATCGCCGCGGCCGAGGCGGTCGTGCAGGCCCTGCTGCATCTTCTCTCGCGCCCGGACGGCAACCTCGGACAGCCAGACCTCCTCGGTGCCCTGCTCGCGATGACGCTGCCACTTCTCGCCTCGCGGCTGTGCAGATCCTGGCGCTGGACGCCGCTCGCGGTGCTCCTCGTCGTCGGCCTGCTCCTCTCCACCTCGCGTGGCGCCTGGCTCGGCGCGCTCGTCGGCCTCGGGGTCTGGGCGGCACGCCTCGCCTGGGACCGCTCCCGCCGGCTCGCCGTGGCCGTCGCCGGCACGAGCGTCGGCATCGTCACCGCCGGCCTCGCCGGGTTCCTGCTCACGCCGCTGCGGACGCTGAACCAGGACACCGGCGCCGCCCGCCTCGGCGTCTGGCAGGATGGCCTGCGGATGATCGCCGCGCGCCCACTCCTCGGCTGGGGCGAGGACGCGACCGGGCTGCGCTTCGGGGCCTTCCAGTCGGCGGATTGGGAGCCCGGCGATCGGTTCGACCGGCTGCACTCGATGCCGCTCGACCTCCTGGCCACACAGGGCGTGCTCGGCCTCGTCGCCTGCACCGTGCTCTTCGCTCTGATCTGGCGCCACGTGCTGCCGGTGCGAGGGGCGGCGCCACTGGCCGGTGCCCTGGCCGCCTACTTCGTCTGGTCGCTGCTCAACTTCGACTGGGCGCCGGCGACCGCGCCCTGCTGGCTGCTCGCGGCAGCAGCGCTGGCCGGCTCGCAGCCGGCGGTCCGGGAGCAGGTGGCCGCGTTCCCGCGGCGCGTGCTCGCCATCGCCGCCGTGGTCGCCGGGCTCCTGGTCGGCGTTCCGCCGCTGGTCGCCGACATCGCGAGCTACGCCGGCGACGACCAGACGGCCGTCGCGCTCGACCCCCTGCAGCCCGCGTACCACGCCGCGATCGCGACCCAGCCGCAATTGCAGCAGGCGGCCAACCTCGGGTCGGCCGACCCGAGGGTCTGGATCGCACTCGGCGACGACGAGGCGCGGGCGGGACACGCCGCTGCCGCCCACCGGGCCTACGAGCGCGCGCTCGCCATCTACCCCTACGACGTGGCCGCCCGTCAGCGGCTCGGGCGCTGAGACGAGAGCAGGCTCAGCGCGCTTCGCCGGCCAGCCGAACGATCTCGCCGCGTGCCCGGCCAAGATCCACGCCGCGATCCGCCAGCACGCGCGACGCGATGCCCTCGCCCTCGATCAGAAGGCCGATCAGGAGGTGTTCGGTGTCGATGGCACGATGGCGGCTGCGCCGCGCCTCCACGAACGAGATCTCGATCACCTTCTTGACCCTCGAGGTGAGGATGATCTCCTGGATGACGACGTGCTCGTCGGTACCAACGATGGACTCGATGGCCATTCGGACCGTCTCGATCTCAATGCCCAGATTGCCGAGCACCCTGGCCGCCAAACCGTCAGCTTCACGCAACAATCCGAGGAGCAGGTGCTCGGTGCCGACGTAGTTGCGATGGGAACGCTCCGCTTCCTCCCGCGCCAGGGTCAGGGCCGTCTTCGCACGGTCACTGCAGCGTTCGAACGGAGGGAGGCCAGAGAACGGGCGCGGTGCCTGCGTCGGCTCCGTGGAGGATGCGCTCGGCACGGACGGCTGACGGTCCTGGGGGGCCGTCTCGTCACTCACACGTGAGAGCAGCCGCTCGATCTCCGCGCGGACCTCGTCGCGGCTTGCGCCCAGACCCTCCAGCACCTGGACGGCAATCCCCTCGCCCTCGATCAGCAGCCCGAGCAGCAGGTGCTCGGTGCCGACGTAGCTGTGGCCCATCCGCCTGGCCTCATCGAATGAGAACTCGACCACGCGCTTGACCCGCGCCGTGGGAATCGCCTGGCGGCTGATGAGCCGCTGCTGGCGACCGAGCATCGACTCGATCGTCTGCCGGACCGTTCCGAGCTCGATTCCGAGGTTGCCCAGCGCCCTGGCGGCGAGCCCGTCACCCTCTCGCAGCAGCCCGCGCAGCAGGTGCTCGGCGCCGACCTCGTTATGGTGTGAGCGCTCAGCTTCCTCGTGTGCCAGCGTCAGCGCCTTCTTGGCGCGCTCGGTGAAGCGTTCGAATGGATACCGCGAGGACAACATAGGTGTGCCTTCCGAGCCGGCAAGGCTACGCTCGCCGCCCCAGGTACCCCGCCCGCCGTTGATGTCCGGAGCTGAGAACGCAAAGAGGGCGCGGCCGCAGCCACGCCCTCTTCACCCGCCGTGTCTCCGGCCTAGCCGAAGTCCCAGCGATCGCCCACCTCGTTGCGGGTCCGGCGGTAGCCGGGGCCGGCGGACAGCTGCTTCAGGCTAAGCGAGACGCGCCGCCGTGCGGTGTCGACGCCGATCACCTTCACCTGCACCGCATCGCCGACCTTCAGCACGTCCTCGGTCTTCTCGACGTGGTCCCAGGAGAGCTCCGAGATGTGGAGCAGCCCCTCGATCCCGGGTCGGACCTGCAGGAACGCACCGTACTTCTTCGTCTTCGTCACGGTCGCGTCGATCACCGAGCCGACCGGCACCGTCGACACGAGCACGTCCCACGGATCCTGCTGCAGCTGCCGGAGGCTGAGCGAGATCCGGTTGTTCTCGTGGTCGAGCTTGATGACCTTGACCTCGAGATCCTGGCCCAGCGTCAGCACGTCGGTCACCTTGCTCACGCGGTCCCAGGACAGCTCCGAGATGTGGATCAGCCCGTCGGCGCCGCCGATGTCGACGAAGGCTCCGTAGCTGGTCAGCCCCGACACCGCACCGGTGACGACGTCACCGACCTGCAGGTGCTGGAACAGATCCTCACGCCGCTTCGCCCGATCCTCGTCCTCGGCCGCCTTCTGGCTGACGATCAGCCGGTTCCGCTTCCGATTGACCTCGAGGATCTTGACCAGGATCCGCTCACCGACCAGGCCTTCCAGGTTGCTCGCGAAGTGGCGGCCGACCTGAC
>JBAPVZ010000737.1:0-7888 GCA_049283435.1 Candidatus Dormiibacterota bacterium | reverse complement strand
CTCCCGGCCGTCGGCCAGGGCGAGACGTGGGTACGGGGTGAGGGCCGGCACCAGTTCCCGCACTCGGACTGCGAGATGGGGCGAGGTCTTGATACGGGGCATCAGGGGAGGAGGGTGAACGCATCGGTGTGGGCGGGGCGTACGACTGCCAAGTGGCGTCGGTCGACGGTGGCGATCTCCTTGATCCCCAGACGTTCAGCTGTGGTCACGACCGAGGCGTCGACTGTACCCAAGGGCAGGTCCCGGTAGCGTGCCACCAGCTCGGCGATCCGCAGCCAGTCCGCAGCAACGACGGGCGCTACCGTGAACGACCCGCCGGCCAGGTCCCCGAGGAAGCGGACCTCAGGGTCTGTCCCGAGCCGAGTCGCCAGGAGGTACACCACCTCGGTGACGACAAGGGTCGGGACGACGAGCGGGCCGGCGTGGTTTTCGAGGAGCTCCAGCGCGGCCGGGTGGTGGGCGTCGTCGGCGTCGACGTAGGCGTAGAGGGGCCCGGCGTCGACGACGAGCGCCGCTATCGGTCGACCTCGACGGCGAGGATCTCCTCGATGCG
The DNA here is from genome assembly GCA_049283435.1 of Candidatus Dormiibacterota bacterium. Taxonomy (GTDB): domain Bacteria; phylum Chloroflexota; class Dormibacteria; order Dormibacterales; family Dormibacteraceae; genus CAVTSA01. The sequence continues at coordinate 7,335 of JBAPVZ010000737.1, read as the reverse complement.
CTCGGAGACGTCGCTGCTTCCGCTATGCGCGGTGGCGGCTGCGCCGAGCCGGCGCCGTGTCGAGGGTCCGCCGAGGTACGCCTCGAGCGCTTCACGGCTGATGTGGGCGATGGTTGTTCCTCGGCGCTCGGCCTCGTGTCGTAGCCGGGCATCCAGCGCGTCTGGAAGCTTGACGGTCGTGCGCTTCATGTATGCCAGCATACCCGCCCTGGCTGCCATCGAAAATCGTCTTGCTGGGGAGCCGCTTGCGGGACGAGCCACGGGCCGTCATGGCTGGTCACTTGCTGGAACGCCTTTGGCGGGCGAGCACGCGGCGACGCGCGCCGTCGAGGAGAACGTCGACCGCGAGGAGCCGCCGGGCGCTGGGGTTGAGAATGCACGCCCATCCCTGAGCGGCATACGCCGGGTGCGGCAGGAACTCGTCGAACTTGGTGAAGTCGATGCTCGCCTGGCGCTCGCCGAAGGCGGCCGGCGAGAAGCCGAACGCTTGCTCGAACATGGCTCTGCCGAGGTCGATGTTGAGGCGGAACACGCCGGGACGGTCGAGGCGAGAGGCTTCGTCCCACCCGGGGTAGTCACTCTCGACGATGGTCGCGAACGGCAAGCGGCGATCAGGCCCGGCGTAGAAGAAGCGGTCGCCCCAGGCCACCTCCGGTGCACCGGACGCTTCGTCGGCGCGCACGCAGCTGACCTCGCGCATGGCGACGATCCGCGCGGCCAGGTCGTCTGCGTCCGGCGCCGGCGCTTTCGAGGAGCTGGCGACGTGCAGGACGCCGTTACTGTGGCCGAGCGTCGCGGCGTCGAGCGGGAAGTATCCCAGTTCGGCGGTGACGTCGGTTCGGACGTGCAGCTTGCCGGCGTCGGCGCCGAGCGCGGCGTTCAGGGGGGTGGCGTGGAAGAGTGCGCAGCCGCGCATCGCTTGCTGCAACGCGCCCTCGAAGGTGCCGGCGCTCGGCGCTGACAGTTCGAGGGTTGCGCTGGCACCGAGGCTGCCGGCGATGAAGACGTAGCGCTCGCCGACCAGGGACGCCAGGATCGCTCCGGCGCTGAACCACTCGAGGTCCATGTCCGCCATTCGCAGCGTGCTGAGATGCCGCTGAAGGTGTCGGTTGTGGGCGAAGACGAGCGTCGCGCCCCGATGCTGCTCGCGCGCACGAATGGCGAGCAGGTTCTCGGCCATCAGCGCGTCGCGGACCCCGAGCAGACGGGACGTTCGCAGCGCCTGCGGCGCCGTTGCCGCGGCCTGCGCGTGGTAGCGTAACAGTCCGCATGCTGTCCGAGCGAGCAACTCGGCGCGATGCCACTCGGCCGACGACGAGGCGGCCACCAGGCGAGGCGCCTGAGCGTGGAGGGCGGTCGTCAGGTCGTCGGCGATGACCCTCAGCCTGGCGGCTTCGGTGGAGGCGCCAACCGACTTTTCGGGGTCCGTCCGAACCGCCGGATCGCTCCACCGCTCATCGTCGCCGAGCAGCCGCTCGAGCTCGTCGTGGCTGTGCAGGAGCGAACCTGGCCCGAGTTGCTCGGCCAGGTAGTCGAGTGCGTGCTCGAGATAGGAGCGGGGGCTCGGGGCGTCGATCATCTCCAGTGGCGCATCGAACCCGTAGAAGGCCAGGCGCTCGCTGGTCGGGAGCTGGTCGTTGTAGGTGCGCATCCAGGCAACGAGCTCGCGGTTGGCCTCGAGCTGGCCGAACCCGTGGCTGAAGCCTTGGGCCACGGCGACGTCGAACGTCCCGCGCTGGTCGTGGACGAACGCGTCGACGTCGAGCGCCGAGACGCCGTCGGACTCGATCGCGATCGACCGAAAGCCATGCTCCACAAGCGCCTCGAAGATCCGATTGCGCAGGCTCGGGAACGCAGGTTCGCCGTGTGTCGGCTCACCCAGGGCGAGCAGCTCCGGCCGCGGGCTGAACGTTTCGAGGAACGCAGACAGCGCGGTCAGGAGTGCGCGGCCGCCGCCGATTTCGAAAGACGAGCCGGCGGCGGCGAGAGGCGAGCCGGAGCTGATGGGCATAGATTCTACCGTATCATTGAACTTGTGTTAGAGGGTTTGGTCGAGCACCGCGAGGAAGATGCACAGTGAAGTCTCAATCGGGTGTCCAAGCCAGCGGCGATCGCTACCGTCCTGCCGACCTGGCCCGAGAGCACCACATCTCAACCCAGACGGTCCGCAACTACGAGCGCCAGGGGGTTCTTCCGGTCGCCGTGCGCGGCGCGAGCGGCTACCGGATCTACTCGGGGGTCCACGCCCACGCGCTGCGCGCCTACCTCGCGCTGATCCTCGCCCACGGTTACGCGACCAGTGGTGAGATCATGCGCGCCACCAATCGCGGCGATGTGGATGGCGCGCTGCGAGCGATCGACCGCAGCCACGCTCTGGTGCTTCGTGACCGTGAGACGCTTGACGCCGTCGAAGCGGCCGCCGACGTGCTCACGCGCCCCCCCGCGAAGGGCCTTCCCACTCGCCCGCTCGCGATCGGTCAGCTCGCCCGCCGAATCGGCGTGGTGCCGGCGACGCTGCGCAAGTGGGAGCGAGCCGGAGTCCTCATTCCCCAACGCGACCCCGACACGTCCTACCGCCTGTACGGCGCCGACGATGTCCGCGACGCCGAACTCGCCCACCTGCTCCGGCGCGGGGGCTATCTGCTCGACCACATCGCCCAGGTGACGGATCAGGTTCGCAGCGCCGGTGGCCGAGAGCCACTTGCGGCGTCGCTTCTGGACTGGCGCCGGCGCCTCGCCGCCCGCGGGCGGGCCATGCTCACCACCGCCGGCGAGCTCGCCGGCTACCTGTCCCTCCTGGAGGGCGCGCCGCCCCGGTGAACCTGTCGAACCGCCAACCGACAGGTGACAGGGGGGCGGCTGAGCCACCAAGAGCCGAGATGTTCCCACGCAGGGACCCGTAGCGGGACTTCGCGCGGCCGGTTGGTTGCGATTGACCGGCTCGATGCGAGTTGGCTATGGCGCAGGCGCGATCAGCGTGAGGGCCGGAAAGTACGTCTTGACCCGGGCTGGGTCGCGGGTGAGAAGCGCCAAGCCGGCGGCCTGGGCGTGGGCGCCGATGAAGAAGTCGGGCAGTGGGAGGGGGCCGGGTCCGCCGGCCCTGCGATAGCGTGCGAATGCCTCGGCGACCAGCCAAGCGCTCGCCCAGGGGAGTGACAGACGCGTGATCCCGGCGCGCTCCAGCGCACGTTCGAGTCGCTCTCGGGTACGAAAGCCGAGCGCCGGCGCTATCTGCCGGTGCGCTCGCGGTGCCCGCACCCCGGCCAGCAGCAGGGGCGGCGCTGGCCATTCTCCAGCTCCTCCTGCGTCCGGCGAATGCGGCGTTCTCGCGTCATCTCCTGCTTGGCGTCCTCGACCCAGCAGATGAACTCGTTGCGGGCCAGGGGCGTGATGTCGTTCCAGGCAGCGAGTGCGGTGGTGTTCCCGATCAACGCCTTGCCGAGGTCTGCGGGCAGCTTGTGCACCACTCCGCCGGGCACTCGCTGGCTGCTCACAGGGCCACGGTAGCAGGCTGGAGGCGAACCGCTTGATGATCGGTCGACCGGCAGGCCAGCAGCTCGCTCCTCCTGACCTGACCTGGCCCGATCCGTCGTGCGCCGGACAGTGGCCGCGCGGATACACCTCTAATCCCGCGCCGGCGCGCCGGTATCGCTAGGGAGCGAGGTCGCTGGTGCGCTCCAGCGCGGCCAGTGTCGTCGCCGGGAGAGCACCTCCCTTGACCCGCTGCAGCTCGTGGCCCTGCTTGACGAAGACGAGCGTCGGGAACGTCGTGACGCGGTAGCGCCGCGCGATGTCCTCCTCGATCGTCGCGTCGACGACGACGACGCGGCAGACGTCAGCGGCCGCCTCGGCGAGCACATGCAGCTGCGGTCCGAGCTCACGGCAGGGTTCGCAGCCGTCGTGGAGGAAGGCGAGCAGCACGAGCCGCGATTCGCCGGCCAGCATCCGCTCCAGCTCGCGCATCGGAGCGGATCTGGTCACTCTTCGAGCCTACAGCGCCTTCAGATAGGAACGATCCCCTGGAACGGACCCGCCGTGATACTCCGAATGGGACCCACCCCCGCTGGGTCAGTAAGGGTACGTCGTCGTCGTAAGGGGAGGGGGTCGCGGGGGGAGGGTTGGACAATCTGTGGACTTGTGGGCAAGACCCGAGGGGGGCGGCCTTGTGGGCTCCCAGGGAGCATGGCTGGCATGCGACGGCCTGAGTGTCATAGCACTCGGGGAGGCCGTTTGGGCTCTCCTGGGCGGTCTCTGCGCGTCCGTTTTTTGGAGACTCATGACTTCGGGCCCTTTCCTGCGCGACGGAGGCTCTGGCGGAGTCGCCAGGACTCGGTCCCGGTCTCGATGATGTGTGCTCCGAAGGTGAGCCGGTCGACGACCGCCTTGCAGAGTCGAGGGTCGGCGAAGACGCGTGTCCACTCCCCGAACGGCAAGTTGGTGGTGACGATGATGCTCGCCGCCTCGTTGCGCTCGGCGAGCACCTGGAACAGCAGCTCGGCACCCGACGCCGCGGTCTGGACGTAACCCAGCTCATCCAGCACCAGCAGCTCGATGCCGGCGTAGCGGCGAACGACGCGCGAGAGCTGGTGCTCGTCCTGGGCTTCCTGCAGCTCGTTGACGAGGGCGGCGACGGTGCTGAAGCGCACCCGCCGCCCCTGGTGGCAGGCGACGATGCCGAGGGCGGTGGCGAGGTGGGTCTTGCCGCCACCGCTGTCCCCGATCAGGATCACGTTCTCGGCGCGCGCGAGGTAGTCGCCCTTCGCCAGCTGGTGCAGCTCGGCGGCGTTCACCACCGAGTCCTCGAACTGGAAGTCCTCCAGACGCTTGCGATGGGGAAAGTGGGCATCGTGCAGCCGGCGCTGCGCTCGCCGCTCGCTACGGGCGTCAAGCTCAAGCTCCAACAGCGTGGCCAGGTAGTCGCGGTGAGGGGTGCCGTCGGCGGCCGCCTGGTCGGCGAGCTCGGCGAAGCGGGCGCCGACGGTGGGCAGACGGAGTTCCTTGGTCTGGGCGGCGACGAGTGCGTCGACTGCACCGTGGAGCTTGCTCTTCATGCCTCCCCTCCCAGGAGCTGGTCGTAGGCATCGGTGGTCGGCAGCGGACGTTGATAGGCGTCGAGGTCGCCCATCTCGAGGACCGTGAGATGCCTCTCCCCCTCCACGGCGCGCCGCACCAGCACGGCGACCGCGCGGCCGTCGATGGCGCCGGCCGCGAGCGCACCGGCCACGGCCTGGCGGACGACCTCTGCCGGGTAGCGGCGATGAAGCAGCAGGACGTCCACCATCTGGCGCGCGGCGGCCGACTCGCCCAGGCGCTCCTTGAGGGTGTCGAAGAGCGTCGTGTACGCACGGGGCCAGCGTCCTGATTCCTGTGCCTGGCGCAGCGGCAGGCTGCGCAGGAAGGCCTGCGGCTTGTACTTGAGCACCTCCAAGTAGTGATCGAGATCAAGCCGCTCGGCGCCCCGCTCCCAGCAGCGTTCCCAGCGCGCGATCTGCTCGCCATCACCGAAGACGAGCACGAGATCGGAGCTCAGCTCGACGCGGACTAGGCGACCGGCGAACCGCGAGGGCACCGAGTAGCGCACCCGTTTGACCGACACCCGCGACTTCTCGTCGACGCGTACTTGGTCCAGGTACTCCACCGTGGGGAACGGCTCCAGGGGCAGCGGGCGCAGGATCGGCGCCTCCCGCTCCCACCGCTCGAGCTTGGTCTCGGTCGCACCGATCGCCACCCGGGCGTCATCTCGGGCGCCGGCGTCAAGGACCAGGCTGGTGAGCTCGGCGAGGCTCCCGCACCCTGGCACCGGCACCAGATGGTTTCGGCGGAAGTGGCCCTGTCCTCCCTCCACGCCGCCCTTCTCGTGAGCGCCCTCGATGCCGACGCGGCAGAATCTGCTCTCGAACAGATAGTGCGAGCGCAACGCCACGAACCGGTCCCGCTCGACGCGGATCCGGCCGCGGAGCACCTTCTCCACCGCCAGCGAGTGGTTGTCCATGCGGATGAGGCCGAACGACCCCCCGAAGTGAGACAGCGCCAGGGCCATCGACTCCAGGAATGCCTGCTGGGTCAGCCTCGCCAGCGGCCGCACGTAGACCCGGCCCGAGTAGCAGGCCCGCATCTGGAAGAACGTCACCTTGGTGCGCACCCCTGCGATGTCGATGGCGGCCTCGAAGAAGTCGACCTCGGCTTCCGCCCCCGGCTCCTTGATCTGGGGCACCGTCACCTCTTCCGCCCCGTACAGATCCCGCTTTCGCCGGCCCACGTACTTGCGCACGGTCGACTCCGCGACCTCGATCCCGAGCTCCTCGACCACCCGCTCCCAGATCCGGTGCGCGGTGTGACGCTGTTTGCGTGGCGCGTCCACGTCCGCCTCCAGCACCCGATCGATGAACGTCTTGGCCGGCTCCAGCACCGGCGCCGTCCGAACCGGCACCCGCCGCTCTGGCGGGATCGCCGAGCTCAACGCCTGTCGCACCGTCCTCCGGCTCAGCCGGTGCTCACGCGCCAGCCGTCGGATCGCCCATCCCCGCACCGCGTGGTCTCGACGGATAACCTCGAATAGATCCACCTTTCGCATCTCCAACTCCCCTGCTCATGGCCGTTAGACAGCCCGAGCATCGGGGATCACGGGTGCGGAAGGTGGGTCCCAATCAGAGGATCAAAACGCCCTCAAGTGGGTCCCGTTCAGAGTCCCGAACCTATTCAGAGTCGGGACATCAGGGCTGGCCCCCGCGACCCGGAGCTCGTCAGGGCGTCAGCTGAGAGCGGTTTCGAGGAGCGCGTTCTGTGCATGCAGAAGCCAGCCCTTCGCCTCGACGACGCGGCACTGCGACGACTCCATCGCGTCGTCGCTCACCTCCCTGCCGCGGGTCACCGGCGGGCAGGGGAGGAACAGTGCGCTCGGGGCCTGCGCCTGCAGCGCCTCGGCCGTGACCTGCAACGGCGAGAATCGTTGCGCGACGCGATCTCGCTCGGCGCCGTCCTCGGGGATGGGCCAGCAGTCGGTGTAGACGACGTCGGCGCCCCGCAGCCCCGTCGTCAGGTCCTCGGTGTGTGCGATCCGTCCTCGCGGCCGTGGCGTGAGCTGCCGCCACCATCCCTCATCGACCTGGTAGCCGGCCGGGCATACCTGCGTCACCTCGATCGGCAGCGCCGCCGCGGCCTCGCACCAGCTGTGGCAGAGGTTCGACGCCTCCCCGAGGAACGTGACCCGCAGACCTTCGAGCGACCCCCGAACGGTCCGCACGAAGGCGAGGTCGCCGAGGACCTCGCACGGGTGGTTATGGTCGGTCCGCGCGTTGATGACCGGCGCCGTCGCCGCGTCGGCGAGCTCCTGCA
>JBAPVZ010000736.1:0-24417 GCA_049283435.1 Candidatus Dormiibacterota bacterium | reverse complement strand
CGTCTCCTCCCGCGCCTCGCGTATCGCGGCGTCGACCAGGCCCTCGCCCTGCTCGATCCGTCCCGCCGGCACCTCCCAGCCCCAGAGGTCGGGGATGAACCGGTGGCGATGGATCAGGAGGACCCCGCGCGCCGGGTCGTACACGACCGCGGCCACGGCCCCTCGCGGCATCCGGACGACGTGGTGGTCGATGCGCTGCCCGTCCGGCAGCTCGACGTCGTCCAGCTCCAGCGACACCCAGGGGCTCGCGTAAAGCTCGCGAACGTGCCGCACTCGCCAGGCCGGCATGGCGGCGGTCAGTAGACCTCCCGCTCGGCTTCGAAGACGGCGCCGTCCGCGATACGCCTCGCGAACACGAGGAAGCCGGTGTGCGCGACCATGCGGTGCGAGGGGCGCAGGCTCCGACCCCGCACCGTCCAGTGCCGCTCCAGCAGCTCGACCGTCTCGATCAGCCCGAAGCCGGTCGCATCGCGGAGCGCGTCCGCCCAGCGCTGCACCTGGCTCACGTTCGGGCAGTGCGCGAAGACGATCCCACCGCGCCGCAGGATCGAGCGCACGAGCGACACGGCGGCCCAGGGCTCGGGCAGATCGAGCAGCACCCGGTCGACCTCACCGATCTCGTCTGCCGCGACGTCGTCGGGCACCACGCCGACACGCAGCTCGAGTCCCTCGGGGACCCCGCCCAGCGTCTCCTCCACCGCCTTCAACGCGAGCGCGGAGAACTCCTCCCGCGCCTCGTAGCTGACCAGGTGGCCGCCGGGCGAGATCGCGCGCCAGGCGGCGAGCGTGAGGGCCGCGGTACCGGTGCCGGACTCGAAGACGCGCTGCCCGGGCAAGAGGTCGGCGGCGACCAGGATCGCCCCCAGGTCCTTCGGATAGATCGGCTGGGCGCGTCGCTTGCGCTCCGTGACCTGCTCGGCGAACGTCGGGCGCAGCGCGAGCAGCTTGCCGCCCCGGTTGGTGGCGACGAGCTCGCCCTCGGGCTGACCGATGAGGGCGTCGTGTGGAAAGGAGCCGCTGTGCAGCGAGTGGGTCGCGCCGGGCTGGAGTCGGAGCTGGTACCGGCGGCCCTGCTGGTCGTGGAGCAGGACCGCGTCACCCTCGGCGAAACCGCTCATCGGCGGGTGCGCGGCGCGTCATCAGGCAGGAGCACCGGCAGAGTGTAGGCGAGGGTGCGTCGAGAGCTGCGTAGTACAAAGTAGACGATGGCGACGAGCATCGGCGTCAGGGCCCTGCGCATCAACCCCAGCGAGATCATGCGGCGCGTCCGGGGCGGTGAAAGCTTTGACGTGCTGGTGCGAGGTGAGAAGGTCGCGACCATCACGCCCTATCAGCCTCATTCGCCGTACGAGCGGCTCCAGGCGGAGGGGGCCATCATTCCCGGTCGCCACCACATCGATTGGGCCGCCTGGCAGCCGCTGCCGGAGGATTCCTCCCGCCCATCCCTCTCGGATCGCTTGCGACAGCTGCGCGAGGATGAACGGTAGCCTCCGCTACCTCGACACCTCCGCCCTGGTCAAGCTCGTTCGTACCGGGGAGATCTGGGGTGCCGATCTGCTTCGACACCTGCGTGCGAGCCACGAGGTGATCATCTCCTCTGCCCTGGCGCGGACGGAGCTCCTCAGGGCAACCTTCGGCGATTCTGCCGAGACGGCTGTGGCTGAGAAGGTCATCGAGGACGTCGAGCTGGTCGCGATAACGACGTCCATCCTCGACCGCGCCGGCCGCCTCGCCCCAGCGCAGGAGCGATCCCTCGACGCGATCCACCTCGCGACCGCGCTCTCGCTGAGCGCCGACGTGAGCGAGCTGATCACCTACCACGATCGCATGATCGGCTCAGGCCGGACGCTCGGCCTTCCCGTACAGGCGCCAGGTCGCCGTGTCTAGCTTCGGCCTCATCCAGGCGACTCCACCTCCAGGCCGGGCGCGCGCAGCGCAGGTGGTCGACCTCAACCTGTCAAAGAAATCAAGAACTGCTCGCCTGAACTCCGGGTCGCGAAGCAGCGACATGTGGGTGGCCTGAGGAGGGTGAACCGGGACGCCGATCAGCTCCCGCCGCAGCCGATCGGCGGTGGTCATGAACTCATCCCCTTCTGCCGATGGCGAGGAGCACGGCGATCTCCAGGGGACGAACGGTCCCCAGGTATCGGGGGCCAACCCCCGCACGGGCATCGCCGCGAGCACCAGCCGGTCGTTGCGCGGGCTGGACGCCAGTCGACGCATGTGGCATCGAGCACTTGCGCGGCTGGGTGGAGGAAGAGTCGCAGGAGTCGTGCAGCTTCACGCGGGTGTCCCCCGGTCGCCGCTCCGAACGAAGGGGTACCGGAGTTCGCCTCCTACGATGGGTCGGGCGATGCGCACCACCACCGTCACCTGGACCGGCGAGAAGACCGCGTTCGACGCGGCGTCCGGCACCGGGCACACGATTCGGCTCGACGACGGCGCCCCGCTCGGCGATGACCGTGGCCTCCGCCCGACCGAGGCCCTGCTCGCCGCGCTCGGCGCCTGCACCGGCATCAACGCCGTGCTCCTCCTGCAGAAGCACAAGCAGCGCTACCGGTCGCTCCAGGTCGAGGTCGAGGGCGATCAGGCGGAGCGCTGGCCGAAGGCGTTCACGGAGATCCGCATCGAGTTCGTGATCGGGTGGGAACCCGGCTTCGAGCCCGACCCGGCGCTCGTCCAGCGGGCGCTCGACGACTCCTGCGAGCGCTACTGTCCGGTCCACGCGACGCTCGCGGGCGGGGTGCCGATTACGCATCGCCAGCGAACGCTCGAGGGCTGAGCCGGCGACTCGAGCGTAGCTCGGCTACCCGGGGTCGAGCGCCTTGCTGTAGACGGTGGAGCTGCGCCGGATCGTCATGCCGACCCGCTCGTACAGCGACAGCGCTCCGGTCTCCGAATGTGTCCACAGCGTGCAGGTTCGCCGGCCCTCCTGAAGCGAGCCGCCCACGCCTCGCCCGCGATGCCTGGGGTGGACGTCGACCTCGGGGGAGATCAGGCACGAGTCGCGTCCTGCACCCGCCGGCGGTGTCCGTACTGCTCGCTCGACGGTCCGGATCCGTCGGGCTGGGCTCCGGCTACGCAGCCGCCTCCTGCTGCCGCCACGGCAGCGGCTCGACCTTGCCGACGATGAACAGGTAGGCGAGCGCGCCGACGATCGCGAGTCCGCCGGCGGTCACGAGCGGGATCACGAACGAGCCGTTGGTGGCCGCGACGACGAAGCCGGTGTAGCTCGGGCTCACGATCCCGGCGATGTTGGAAGCGCAGTTCTGGATGCCGCCGATCGACGACACGTGGCGTGCGGTCGGCGCCACGTCGGCCGGCAGCGACCACACGCTCGCCGCCGTGAAGGTCGTGCAGGCGAAGCAGACGGAGAGCAGGACCAGCGCGAGCACGGCGCTCGGCACGATGACCGCGACCGCGATCACCGAGGAGCACAGCAGGCCGGCGACGAGGCAGATCTTGCGGGCCTTGGTGATGCTCATCCCCGAGCGCACGAGCCGGTCGGCAACGAAGCCGCCGAACCAGCCGCCGAAAATCGCGACGACGGCCGGGATCGAGCCGAAGTAACCGAGCTTCAGGAGGTCGAAATGGCGTGCCGTGACCAGGTAGTCGGGGAACCAGGTGATGAAGAAGTAGATGACGAAGTTGACGCAGAAGAAGCCGATCATCATCCCCCAGATCGTGCGGTAGCGGAACAGGTCGATCCAGCGAATGCCCGACCGCTCGACCGCCGCCTGCTCGCGCTCCGGGCTGCGGGCTCCCTGAGCGATGTAGTCGAGCTCGGGCTGTTTCACCCACGGGTGTTTGCCGGGCGATCGATAGAGCACGATCCAGAACGCGACCCACACCAGGCCGAGCAGGCCGCTCACCGCGAAGGACGAGCGCCAGCCCCACTGCGCGATCAGAAAGACGACGAGCGGCGTCGCGAGCGCCGTCCCGAACCGCTGCCCGTTGTCGTAGATGCTGGTCGCGATGCCCCGCTCGCGTAGCGGGAACCACTCCGCGACGACCTTCGCACAGCTCGGGTAGCCGCCCGCCTCGCCGACGCCGAGAGCGAGCCGGAACCCGATCAGCGACGCGAAGCTGTTCGCCAGCGCCGTCGAGGCGGTGAACACGGACCACCAGATCGCGCCGAACGCGTAGACGATGCGCGCGCCGATGCGGTCGACGACGTAGCCGCTGACCAGCTGGAAGAGCGCGTAGGTGAAGAAGAACGCGCTGAGCGCGATGCCGGTCGTCGCCGTCGACAGGTGCAGGTCCTTGTCGATGAAGGGGACGGCGACCCCGAGGTTGGATCGGTCGATGTAGTTGATGCCGATCCCCGCGAACGCGAGGCCGACCATCAACCAGCGAACCCGGCCGACCCGCTCGTCGCGCGAGCGGACGTCGTCGGATCTACCACTCATCTCCCACCTCCCCGAAGCTTGTGCTTGCGCCGTGCCGCCGGCCGGCCGTCGAAGTCCGCGGCATGATACACCGAGGCTCGATCCGCACCGCTCGCCCAGCTGGACCGGGAGCGGTGCTGGAACGCCGGCGGAGGCACTTCGGCGGAGCTCGAGAGGCCCCCCGGGAAGGGCGCTTCACCGGGTCGGAACGGACGATTAAGATGGGTGCGTCCGGGGTCCTCCCGGATGCGCGATCAACACCCGCTCCGGCTTGGAGGTAGCGTGCTCGGCCAGTTCGTCCCGCTTGTCATCTTCCTCGTCATCGTCCTTGGACTGGTCGGGGTGCTCCTTGGGCTCTCGTACATCGCCGGGCCGAGCAAGCGGCACCGCGCCAAGCTCGTGACGTACGAGTCGGGCATCATCCCGGAGACGCCGGGGCGGCAGCGCTTCTCGGTGCGCTTCTACCTGACGGCGATGCTGTTCATCATCTTCGACGTCGAGGCCGTGTTCTTCTATCCGTGGGCGGTCCTGCTGCATCAGCTCAAGTGGTACGGCGTCATCGAGATGTTCGTTTTCATGCTGGTCCTGATCGTCGCCCTCGCCCACATCTGGAAGAAGGGTGGTTTCGAGTGGGAGTAGAGCAGCTCACGGACGCCCTCGGCGAGAACATCCTGACGACGACGCTCGGCAAGCTCGTCGGCTGGGGGCGTGCGAACTCCATCTGGCCGGCGCAGTTCGGCCTCGCCTGCTGTGCGATCGAGATGATGGCGACCGCGGGCCCGAAGATGGATCTGGCGCGCTTCGGATCGGAGGCGATGCGTGCCTCGCCCCGCCAGTCGGACCTGATGATCGTCGCCGGCCGCGTCGCCCACAAGATGGCGCCGGTGCTGCGCGAGATCTACGACCAGATGCCGGAGCCGAAGTGGGTGATCTCGATGGGCGCCTGCGCGTCCTCCGGCGGCGTGTTCAACAACTACGCGATCCTGCAGGGCGTCGACAAGGTCGTTCCCGTCGACGTGTACGTGCCCGGCTGCCCGCCGCGCCCCGAGGACCTGCTCAACGGACTGATGATCCTGCAGGAGAAGATCAAGGCGCAGGGGATCAAGCCCCAGATATGAATCACCCCACGAAGCTCCATTTCGCGGGGATCCGCGGATGAGCCAACCCACCGAGACGCCGGCCCCACCGCTCTGGGCCCTGGATGCCGGCGTCATGGCCGGCGACCCCTGGGTCCGCGTCGCCCCCGACCGGCTGCGCGAGGCGCTCACCGCGCTGCACGCGACCGGCTTCAAGAACTTCATCTTCATGACCGCGGTCGACCACCTCGCGACGCCGGTCGCCATACCGCCTCCGGCACGTTTCGAGCTCGTGTATCAGCTGCGCGACGTCGACGCACATCGCGAGGTGCGCGTGCGCACATTCGTCTCCGGCGACGATCCCCGCATCGCGAGCGTCCAGGACATCTACCCGCCGGCCAACTGGGACGAGCGCGAGACCTGGGATCTCTTCGGCATCCGCTTCGACGGCCATCCCGATCTGACGCGGATCCTCATGCCCGACGACTGGGTCGGGCATCCGCTGCGCCGCGACTATCCGGTCGGTGGCGAGCCGGTCGACTTCTCCGAGGATCACGACACGTGGCAGACCCCCCCACCAGAAGCATGAGCGAGCAGATCCCGGGCCTCCGCAGCCCCGAACAGCCTGGCCTGGAGCAGCACCAGGGCATCACGGTCACGCGTGAGGCGCAGGAGCGCCTCGGCGCCGAGGAGATGACGATCAACTTCGGCCCGCAGCACCCGAGCACGCACGGGGTGCTGCGCCTGATCGTCGAGCTCGACGGGGAGCAGGTGCTGTCGGTGCGGCCGGTCATCGGCTACCTCCACACCGGGATCGAGAAGCAGATGGAGGCGCTCCGGTGGCAGCAGGGCGTCGTCCTCACCGATCGCCACGACTACCTGTCCCCGCCGATCAACAACCTGGCCTACGCGCTCGCCGTCGAGCAGCTGATGGGCGTCGAGGTTCCGGCGCGCGCGCAGGCGCTGCGCGTGATCATGTCCGAGTTGACGCGCATCGCCTCCCACCTGGTGTGGCTCGCGACGAGCGCGCTGGAGCAGGGAGCCCAGAGCCAGTACTTCTTCGCGTTCCGCGAGCGCGAGGCGATCATGGACATGAACGAGGAGATCTCGGGCTACCGGTTCCACACCTCGTACATCCGCCCCGGCGGTGTGATGGCCGACGCGACCCCCCGCTTCCTCGAGATGGTCGACAAGTTCGTGCGCGAGATGCCGAAACACGTCGACGAGTACGAGGCGGTGCTCACCCACAACCCGATCTGGCGCGCGCGCACGATGGGCATCGGCCCGCTGTCCGCCGAGGATGCGCTGCGGCTCGGCGCGAGCGGCCCGGTCCTGCGCTCGGCCGGCGTCAGCTGGGACCTCCGCAAGGACCGGCCCTACTCCGGCTACGAGAACTACGACTTCGAGGTCGTCACCGCCGACTCCTGCGACTCCTACGCCCGCTACCTGGTCCGGATGGGCGAGCTGCGCGAGTCGACGAAGATCCTCCGGCAGGCGCTCGACCGGCTCCCCGGCGGCCCCGTCAACGTCGACGACCGCAAGCTGCTGCCGCCGCCCCGGGAGGAGCTCGAGACCTCGATGGAGGCGGTGATCCATCATTTCAAGCTCTTCACCGAGGGGTATTCGCCGCCCGCCGGCGACGCCTACGTCGCCGTCGAGTCCGGCCGCGGGGAGAACGGGTGCTACATCGTCAGCGACGGCACCATGAAGCCGCGCCGGGTCAAGTTCCGCTCCACGTCGTTCGTCCACCTGCAGGCGCTCGAGCGCATGGCGGTGGGCCAGATGGTGTCCGACATGATCGCGACGATCGGGAGCACCGACACCGTCCTGGGAGACGTCGACCGCTAGTGACTGACAACCTCGACCGCCACGCCCGAAACGGGGCTGCGGAGCACACGCCCACGCCCACGGCGCAGCCCACGCTCACCGCAAAGGTTCGCGAGGAGATCGCGGCGCTGCCGGCCACCTTCCCGCAGCCGCGCAGCGCGGTGATGCCGGCGCTGGATCTGGCTCAGGAGGAGATCGGCTGGCTGCCCCAGTCGGTGATGAGGGAGGTCGCCGGCCTGCTCCAGCTCGACCCCGGCTACATCGAGGGGGTGGCGACGTTCTACACGCTGTTCCACCTGCAGCCGACGGGCAGGCATCACTTCTATGTCTGCACGAACCTCTCCTGTGCTCTGCGCGGGGCCTACGACCTGTCGAAGCACCTGCGCCGGCGCACCGGCGCCGAGGAGCTGGGCGAGCCGAGCCCCGACGGCCTCTTCCAGGTCGACGAGGTCGAGTGCCTCGGCGCCTGTGAGTTCGCGCCCATGCTGCGGTACGAAGAGGCCTATCACTACGATCTGACGACCGAGAAGCTGGACGCGCTGGTCGAGGCGGCTCTTCACGAGGCGAAGCCGCGAAAAAGGGGGCGTAAGTAGCGTGGCGACCGAACTGCGGGGCACTCACGGCCCCGGCGAGAAGCGGGTCCTGACTGGTCTGTTCGGCACCGAGGGCCTGGACACGCTGTCCGTCTACCGGGAGCACGGTGGCTATCAGGCGCTCCAGAAGGCGCTGACGATGGAGCGCTCGGCGATCGTCGACGAGGTGAAGGCGTCGGGTCTGCGCGGCCGCGGCGGCGCCGGTTTCCCGACCGGCATGAAGTGGTCGTTCCTGCCGCCGCCCGACGGCGGGCCCCGCTACGTCGTCGTCAACGCCGACGAATCGGAGCCGGGGACGAGCAAGGACCGCTACATCCTCGAGAACTCGCCGCACCTGCTCCTCGAGGGCATCCTGATCGCTCAGTACGCGGTCGACAGCCACCAGGCGTGGATCTACATCCGCGGCGAGTACGACGTCCCCCACCACAAGCTGCTGGCGGCGATCGCGGAGCTCCGCGAGGCGGGGATCATCGGTCCCCAGCCGTTCGGCGTCGAGCACGAGCTCGACGTCCGCATCTACCGGGGGCACGGCGCCTACATCTGCGGCGAGGAGACAGCGCTGCTCGACTCGCTCGAGGGCAAGCGGTCGCAACCGCGCCCGAAGCCGCCGTTCCCCGCCGTGCAGGGCGCCTGGGGCCGGCCGACGCTCCTGAACAACGTGGAGACGCTCTCGACCGTGCCCTGGATCATCGAGCACGGCGGCGCCGAGTACGCGAAGTTCGGCACCGAGCGCTCGCACGGCACGCGCCTCGTCTCGGTGTCCGGCCACATCCAGAAACCGGGCGTCTACGAGATCGAGCTCGGGGTACCGTTCCGGCACGTGCTGCTGGACCTGGCCGGCGGCCCCCTGCCGGGAAGGACGTTGAAGGCGTACTACCCGGGCGGCAGCTCCGCGCCCGTGATCCCGGCGACGAACCTCGACCTGACGACGGACATGGAGGCGCTCGCCGCCGCCGGCTCGATGGCCGGCTCGGGCGGCATCATCGTCGTCGACGACTCCTGGAGCATGGTCGCGGCGACCTACCGCCTGCTCCAGTTCTACGCCTGGGAGTCCTGTGGGAAGTGCACCCCCTGCCGCGTCGGCGGGAACTGGGCGACGCGCACGCTGAAGCGCATGCTCGACGGTGAGGGCAGCCTGGTCGACATCGAGATCCTCCGCCGGGTCGCGGGCTCGACGCAGGGGGGGCGGTGCCTGTGTGCGCTCGGCGACTCGATCGGCCTCGTCCTGGACGGCGCGCTGCGGCACTTCGAGGACGAGTTCGTCGCCTGCGTCAAGAGCAACACGCCCATCCGGCAGTTCGAGGAGGCCGTGGCCAGTGCCTGACGCCCCGCCCGCCAGCGACGTCACGCTGACCATCGACGGCCGGTCGGTGAGCGTGCCGAAGGGAACGCTCATCGTCGAGGCGGCGAAGCGGCTCGGGATCGAGATCCCCGTCTTCTGCTACCACCACCAGCTGGAGCCGGTCGGCGCCTGCCGCATGTGCGTGGTCGAGATCACGCCCGGCCCACCGCGCGCGCAAACCGCCTGCACGACGCCGGTCGCGCCGAACATGAACGTGCAGACGAACAGCGTGATGGCGGCGGGCGCGCGGGCCGACGTTCTCGAGATGGAGCTCGTCAACCACCCGCTCGACTGTCCGGTGTGTGACAAGGGCGGCGAGTGCCCGCTGCAGGACTACACGTTCCGGCACGGCTACCCGGTCAGCCAGATCGACGCCCCGCGCGTCCACTTCCAGAAGCCGATCCCGCTCTCCGACCGCATCGCGCTCGACCGCGAACGCTGCGTCCTCTGCTACCGCTGCACCCGCTACTACGACGAGGTGACGTGGGAACAGGAGCTGACGCCCGAGGACCGTGGCGTGCGCTCGTTCATCACGAGCCAGTTCGACGAGCCGCTGCAGTCGCCGGTCAGCGGCAACATCATCGACCTCTGCCCGGTCGGCGCCCTCACCTCGCGGGTCTGGCGCTTCGAGTCGCGGCCGTGGGACATGCAGCACGAGGCGTCGGTGTGCACGAAGTGCGCGGTCGGCTGCAGCGTGACGACCTGGGAGCGGCGCGGTGAGCTGGTCCGGATCACGTCGCGCGAGAACGATGCCATCGACGACGGCTGGATCTGCGATCGGGGCCGCTTCGAGTACACCGACGTCAATCGCAAGGACCGCCTTCGCGTGCCGACGGTCGGCGGCCGCAGCGCGAGCTGGGAGGCGGCGCTCGCCGAGGTCGCCAAGAATCTGCGAGGCAAGCGGGTCGGGATCTCGCTGCGCAGCGAGACGACGAACGAGGAGCTGTTCCTGGTCCAGCAGTTGATCGCCTACTCGCTGCGCGCCGCCAAGGTGACGATCAAGGACCGCACCGCACTGCCGGCGCCCTCCGGTGAGACCCTGCCGATCGCGGAGCTCGACGAGCAGAAGGCGATCGTCGTCGTCGCGTCCGACACGCAGCACGAGCTGCCCGTCCTCAACCTGCGGATCAAGAAGGCGGCGACGAAGCGCGGTGCGAAGCTGCTCCTCGTCCACCCCGACGATCTCGATCTGGATCGTGGTCCGCGCGGCAGCGTCGAGCACATCAAGCCAGGCGCCGAGGGCACGGCGGCGGCGGTGCGGGCGCTCGCAAAGCACCCGTTCCTCGCCGAGGGCCCGGTCGCGGTCCTCTACGGGGATCTCCGGGGCGCCGAGGACGCGTCCGAGATCGCGGCCGCCGCCGCCGAGCTGGCCGGCGCGGTCGGCGGCCGGCTGATGCCCCTCTACCGGGGCGCGAACGAGCGCGGCGCGCTCGCGCTCGGCCTGGGCGGTCAGCCGAGCGAGCTCGCCGGTGCGCAGGCGATCATCATGGTCGGTCCTCCGGCTGCCGATCTGCCCAGCAGCGCGCGCTACCTCGTCGCGCTCGACCACCTGCCGCGTCCGGAGCACGAGCGGGCGGACGTCGTGCTGCCGATCCCGAGCTTCGCCGAGACGCAGGGCAGCCTGACCAACCTGGAGGGCCGCGTCCAGTTCCTGCACCCCGTCCTGCCCGTCAAGCCGCCGGTGCGGGAGACCTGGGAGGTGCTGCAGGAGATCGGCACCCGGCTCGGCGCGAAGAAGCTCGACTTCGCCGGCATCTTCCAGGTGCAGCGCGCAGCGGCCGAGGCGACGCCCGAGCTGGAGGCGCTCGCCGAGCCGCCGGCGCCCGGGCCGGCGCCACGACCCGTTCTGCTCGGACCGGCGCGCCCATGACCGCCCCCGGCATGACGAGACCAGCGCTGTCCCTGCTGCTGGACGCGTACAACGGCCCCAACCCGGGCGGGATCTACGACAACCCGGTCTGGCACTGGATCCTGATCGTGGTCGGGATCATCCTGCTGCTGTTCGTCGTGCTGACGGTGACCGCGAACACGGTCTGGTACGAGCGCGTGGGCCTCGGCCATCTGCAGCTCCGCCCCGGGCCGAACCGCGTCGGACCGATGGGGCTCGCGCAGATCCCGGCCGACACCGTGAAGATGATCTTCAAGGAGAGCTTCGCGCCCTACGGCGTGTCGCCGATCCTCTATGTCCTGGCGCCCGGCCTGATCGTCGGCGCCTCACTGCTCGTCTGGGCGGTGATCCCGGTCGGCATCTGGTACGGCTGGACCTACTGGATGGCGAACCTCAACGTGGGGATGCTGTTCATCCTCGGCGTCGCCTCCATGAACGTCTACGCGATCCTGCTCGCCGGCTGGTCCTCGAACAACAAGTACTCGATGCTCGGTGGCCTCCGGGCCGCGGCACAGCTCGTCAGCTACGAGATGGCGATGGGCATGTCGCTGGTGCCGGTCTTCATGATCGCCCACTCGGTTCGACTGCAGGACATCGCGACCTACACCGTGCACTGGGGACCCTATACGGGGCCGATCCCGCTCATCATCGTCGCCCCGTTGAGCTTCCTCATCTTCGTCATGTCGTCGACGTCGGAGATCAACCGCGCGCCGTTCGACCTGCCCGAGGCGGAGCAGGAGCTGATCGGCGGCTACCTCACCGAGTACTCCGGACTGAAGTTCCTGTGCTTCTACATCGGCGAGTACATCAATCTGATCACGGCGTCGACGCTGGTCACCGTGATCTTCCTCGGGGCCTGGTTCCCGACCTTCACCTGGCTGCCGGCCTTCATTCCGTTCGTCATCAAGATCGTCGTCGTCATGTTCTTCTTCATCTGGCTGCGCAGCACGTTCCCGCGGCTCCGCTACGACATGCTGATGCGGTTGGGCTGGAAGCTGCTGCTGCCGCTCGCGATCCTGAACGTGATGGTGACCGCCGTCGTCCTGGTGGCCCTCGGGGGGTGATGCACGATGTCTGACCAGAATTCGAGAGACCGCGCCGACGAGCGGCAGTCCGTCATGCACGACGTGGCCGGGCTCGCGAGCGGGATGAAGGCGACGCTGACCGAGTTCTTCGGCAAGCCGATGACGGTCGAGTACCCGGAGGAGAAGACGCCGCGCGCGGAACGCTATCGCGGGCTGCACTACCTGCGGCGCTACGAGAACGGGCTCGAGCGCTGTATCGGATGCCAGCTGTGCTCGGCGGCCTGTCCGGTCGGCTGCATCCTCGTCATCGGCGCCGAGAACACGGTCGAGCATCGCGTCAGTCCGGGCGAGCGATACGCGAAGGTCTACGAGATCAACGAGCTGCGCTGCATCTTCTGCGGCTACTGCGAGGAGGCGTGCCCGGTGCAGGCGATCGTGCTCGGCCCCGAGTACGAGCTGTCAGCCACGAGTCGGGACCAGTTCATCTACACGAAGGAGCGGCTGCTCGAGCCCGCACCCGGCTCCGGGGAGACGCCGGCCGGTCAGCAGCCGATCCACGCGGGGGGCAAGGCGCGCCAGCCGTGATCGCCGAGCTCCTCTTCCTGTTCCTGGCGGCGGTCGCGGTCGTCGCGGCGGTGAACCTGATCGTGCAGCGGCGCCCGATCAACTCCGTGCTGAGCCTCGTCGTCGTCATGCTCGCGCTCGCGATCCTGTTCCTGCTGCTGTCGGCGCAGTTCGTCTTCATCGTCCAGGTGATCGTCTACACGGGCGCCGTGATGGTGCTCTTCCTCTTCGTCGTCGCACTCCTCGGACCGATTCGTGAGCTGGCGACGAAGCGGCTCGGCAACGTCCACTGGATCGTCGGGATCGTGGCCGCGCTCGTCTTCGTCGGGTTCCTCTACGAGCTGCTCGGCGGGGCGCACTTCCGCACGCCGGCGAACGCCGACATGAGCGTGTTCGGCACCGTCGAGTCGATCGGCGCCGGCCTCTTCGGGCAGTTTCTGTACCCGTTCGAGCTGACCTCGGTGCTGCTCGTCATCGCCGCGATCGGCGCGATCTATCTGAGTCGCGGCGGCCGCGGACCACGGGAGCTCGACGCCGACCGGCGGCGAGCCCGGGCCGCGCAGCCGAAACCGCCGGACCAGACGCCGGCGCTGCCGGCGGACGAGGAGGCGCCGGCGCTGCCGGCCGGTGACCGGGAGAAGGAGGCGGTGGAACCGGTCGGCGCCGCGAACCCCACGTCGCAACAGGAGGAGCTCGGTGTCTGACGCAGTGCAGCTCGCAGGAGACCCGAGTCAGATCCAGGTCGGCGTGATCGGGTCGATCCCGGTCAGCTGGTTCCTCCTGCTCGGGGCGGTCCTCTTCGTGATCGGCGTCGTCGGCGTCATGATCCGGCGCAATCCGATCGTCGTCCTGATCTGCACCGAGTTGATGCTCAACGCGGTGAACTTGACGCTGGTGACGTTCTCCCGCCAGCTGCAGGACCTGCAGGGGCAGCTCTTCGCGCTGCTCGTCATCGTCGTCGCCGCGGCGGAGGCGGTCGTCGGCCTCGCGATCCTGGTCGACGTCTTCCGCACCCGCAACCTCGATGACGTCGACGACCTCAGCGAATTGAGGGGATAGTCATGCCGCTGCAGTGGATCGCCCTGCTCGTTCTCGCCTTGCCGGCGGCCGGCGCCGTGCTGCTCGCGCTCACCGGCCGCACGCTGCCCCGTACCGCGGTCAAGGTGGTCGGGCCGGGCGTCGTCTGGCTCTCCTTCGTCGCCGTCCTGCTGCTGCTGATCAGTTCGCTGCAGAACGACCAGGCGCACAACTTCGCCTACTGGACCTGGATCAGGAGCGGGAGCTTCCAGCTCCCCTTCGACCTCTACGTCGATCGGCTGTCGATCTTCATGGCACTCGTCGTCACCGGGGTCGGCGCGCTGATCGTCACCTACTCGGTCGGCTATCTGGCGCACGAGGACCGGGGCAGCTTCGCCCGCTTCTTCTGCTACATGGACGTGTTCATCGTTTCGATGCTGCTGCTCGTCCTGGCCGGGAACTTCGTGTTCCTGATCTTCGGCTGGGCCGCCGTCGGCCTCAGCTCCTACCTGTTGATCGGGTTCTGGTACTGGCGGCACGCGGCGGTCGCCGCCGCGCGCAAGGCGTTCATCATGAACGTGATCGGCGACGTGGCGCTGATCCTCGCCACCTTCTCGGTCTTCGTCAACACCGGGAGCGTCACCTTCGCCGGCGTCTTCTCGGCGGTGCCGAAGCTCGACCATCCGTGGCTCGAGGTGACCTGCTTCCTGCTGCTCGTCGCGGCGGTCGCGAAGTCCGCCCAGCTCCCGCTCCACACCTGGCTGCCGGACGCGATGGAGGGTCCGACCCCGGTCTCCGCGCTGATCCATGCCGCGACGATGGTGACGGCGGGCGTCTACCTCGTCGGCCGCATGCACCTCCTGTTCGACGTCGCGCAGTACGCGCACGACACGGTCGCGATCATCGGGGCCCTGACCGCGATCTTCGCGGCGACGATCGCGATCGTGCAGACGGACATCAAGAAGGTGCTCGCCTATTCGACGATGAGCCAGATCGGCTACATGTTCCTGGCCGTCGGGCTCGGCGCCTACTCCGCGGGCTTCTTCCACCTGCTCGGCCATGCGTTCTTCAAGGCGCTCCTCTTCATGGCCGCCGGCAACATCATCCACGCGATGAACGACGAACAGGACTTCCGCAAGTACGGTGGCCTCCTGAAGCAGCTGCCGGCGACCTCGATCTGCTTTCTCGTCGGCTCGCTCTCGCTGTCCGGCATCATCCCGTTCATCGGCTTCTGGTCCAAGGACACGATCCTCGGCCAGGCGTTCAGCGATCCCGGCACGCTCCCCTTCGTGCTCTGGCTGGTCGGCGCGGTGACGGCGATCCTGACCGCGTTCTACACCGGCCGGCTCTGGTGGCTCGCGTTCATGGGCGACCCGAGCGCCGAGCGGCCCGTCGAGCACCCGCACGAGGCGCCCTCGGTGATGCTGATCCCGGTCGCGATCCTCGCCGTGCTCTCGACCGTCGGCGGGTTCATCCAGATCTCCGCCCTGACGGACGCCGGACCCCAGTGGGTGACGCAGTTCCTCCGTCCGGTCGTCGGGACGATCTCCTGGAGCCCCCGCCCGACGGAGCTGATCGCCACCGTCGGCGTCCTCGTGCTCGCGGCGCTCGCGTTCCTCGCTGCGTACAACCTCTACGTCGCCCGACGCTGGCCCACCTGGTCGCGCGCCGTGCCCTGGCTGCAGAGCCTTCTCGAACGCAAGTACTATGCCGACGAGCTGTACGACGCCGTCTTCGTCAGGAGCGTCGACGCGACGGCCGGCGACGGCGATCGGTTCATCGAGGGCCCGGTCATCGACGGCGCGTCGCGAGCCCTCTCCCAGGTCGGTGAGGAGGGCGCCGGTGGGCTCTCGCTCATCCAGAACGGCTACTTCAGGAGCTACATGGTCGTCTTCGTGGTCGGCGCCGTCGTCGCGTTCCTGATCGTCGCTCTGCGGGGTATGGGCTGATGCTCCTCAGCGCCATCTGGCTGCTCCCCGTTCTGGGTGCGGTCCTGATCGATCTGCTGCCCAAGCGCGCCGCGAGAACGACCGGCATCGCCGTCTCGCTGATCGACCTCGCGCTGACGATCGTCGCCGCGGTCGGTCTCGTCCCCGGTCATCACGGCTACCAGTTCGCGGTCGACCTGCCCTGGGTGCCGCAATTCGGCGCCTCCTATCACCTCGGCGTCGACGGCATCAGCATCTGGCTGCTCGTGCTGAACGCGTTCCTGACCGTGATCGCGCTGCTCGCCGGCGGCTCGGTGCCGCGGCCGCGGGGCTTCGTGGCGCTGCTGCTGCTGCTGGAAGGTGCGATGGCGGGCCTGTTCCTCTCCGCCGACCTCCTCCTCTTCTACGTCTTCTGGGAGGCGATGCTGATCCCCGCGTACTTCCTCCTCTGGCTCTGGGGCGAAGGTCCGCGGCCGGCCTATGCGGCGCTCAAATTCGTCATCTTCACGCTGGTCGGCTCGTTGCTGATGCTCGTGGGTGTCATCGGTGAGTACGTGTTCGCGGGCGCCGGCCAGCACACGTTCGACCTGACGACGCTCGCCGCACACCCCGCCACGGAGGCGATCCAGTTCGGCCTCTTCGTCCTGTTCGCGCTCGCGTTCGCGGTCAAGGCGCCGATCTTCCCGTTCCACTCCTGGCTGCCGACCGCGTACGCCGCCGCGCCGACGCCGTTTCTCGTCGTGTTCGCCGGCGTGATGGGCAAGACCGGCGTGTACGCGTTCCTCCGCCTCGTCGTGCCGCTCCTCCCCCACCCCGTGCTCTGGTGGAACTGGGATGCGGTGATGCCGGTGCTCGCGGTCGCCGGCATCATCTGGGGGGCGCTGATGGCGCTCAACCAGCGCGACCTGAAGATGGTCGTCGCCTACTCCAGCGTCAGCCACATGGGCTTCATCCTGCTCGGCATCTTCTCGCTGACCGAGCAGGGCCAGCAGGGCGCGCTGATCCAGATGGTCAACCACGGCATCATCATCGCCGCCCTCTTCCTGCTCGTCGCCTGGATCGAGCGCCGGACCGGCAGCCGCGACCGCTCGGTGCTGCGCGACCTCGCGCCGCGCATGCCCGTGCTCGCGGGCGTGTTCATGGTCGTCACGCTCGCGTCGCTCGGCCTGCCGGGTCTGAACAGCTTCGTCGGGGAGTTCATGACGCTGCTCGGCGCCTGGCGGCAGGCGCCCTGGGAGGCGGTCGTCGGTGCGATCGGCCTCGTGCTCGGACCGCTCTACATGCTGCGGATCTTCCAGGGCGCGATGTACGCGCCGCGCGGGCAGGATCCGTTGCCCGGCCACCCGCCACGCTCCTACACCGATCCGGTGAAGCTGCCGGACCTGGCGCGGCTCGAGGCGGGCCTGATGGTGCCGCTGATCGCGCTGATGTTTCTCATCGGCTTCTACCCGGCGCTGCTGACGAGCGTGATGACTGCGCTCGGCTACCCCCTGCCGGTGCCCTGGAGCTGATGATGCCCCTCACCGTGATGCCCCTTGCCGTGACGATCCCCACCTATACCTTCCCGCAGGCCTGGCACGACCTGCAGCAGATCCTGCCGATCACGATCCTGACGATCGCCATCCTCGTCTGCCTGCTCGTCGAGCTCGTCGTCCCGAGGGGACAGAAGAGCCCGGTAATCGCGGCGCTCTGCGTCGTCGCCTATGCGCTCTCGGGTGCCTACGCCGCGTTCCACTGGGCGCTCGGCACCGGGGGCACCGCCTATTACGGGTTTGCGAGCGGCGACCGCTTCGCGGCCTACTTCGAGGTCTTCTTCGCGGTCCTCGGCATCATGACCGTGTTCATCTCGGAGCCCTACCTGCGGCGCCGGCACCTGCTCGGCGCCGAGTTCCACATCCTCGTCATGGCGGCGACGCTCGGCATGATGGCGCTCGCGGCGGCGACCTCGCTCGTCACCGTCTTCATCTCGCTGGAGACGTTCTCGGTCGCGCTCTACGTCCTCTGCAGCTGGGTCCGGCGGGATGAGCGTTCCCAGGAGTCCGGCGCCAAATACCTGCTGATCGGCAGCGTCGGCAGCGCGTTCCTGCTCTACGGCATGGCGCTCACCTACGGCGCGACCGGCCAGATGGGCGTCGTCGAGATCGTGCACGCGGTCGCGCGGGGGAACCCGCTCAGCGATCCCCTGCTCACGGTCGGCGTCGTCCTGATGGCGGTCGGCTTCGGCTACAAGGTGTCCGGCGCGCCGTTCCATCAGTGGACGCCGGACGTCTACCAGGGAGCGCCGCTGCCGGTCACGACCTTCATGTCGGTCGGCACGAAGGCGGCGGCCTTCGCGATGATCGTCACCGTCTTCAACGATGCGCTGGGCCAGGTCGCCGGTGAATGGCAGGCGGTGCTGGCGTTCGTCGCCATCTGCAGCATGGTGCTCGGCAACGTGGTCGCGCTCGCTCAGACGAGCCTGAAGCGGCTACTCGCCTATTCCGGCATCGCGCAGGCGGGCTACGTGCTCGTCGGCCTCATCGGGTCGGGATCGCAGGCGACCACCGCCGTGCTGTTCTACCTCGCCGCCTACCTGTTCATGAACTTCGGCGCGTTCGCGGTGCTGACCATCATCTCCGGCACCGAGGAGGATGCGGATCGCTTCCACGATCTTGACGGTCTGGGACGGCGGCACCCGATGTTGGGCCTGCTGCTGAGCATGTTCATGCTGTCGCTCGCGGGCTTCCCGCCGCTCGCCGGCTTCTTCGGCAAGCTGTTCCTGTTCCAGGCGGCGGTCGCGGGCGGGTGGACGTGGCTGGTCGTGATCGCCGTGCTCGCGAGCGTCGTCTCCGTCGTCTACTATCTGCGAGTCGTATGGCATGTGTACACGCCGGCGCGCGGCCGGCGCGATCAGCCGGAGGCGCGGCTCTCGCTCGTGACGGTGCTCGTGTCGGGCATCCTCTCGCTCGCGCTCGGCGTCTACCCGACGCTGCTCCTGGCGGGCTCGATCTTCAGCTCCGGAGCCGGCCTGACGGCGGGACGGTAGGCGGGCGGTGACGGACGCCATCGCCGGACCGCCTGCCGACGCGCTGCGCGACTACGCCGCCCAGCGTGACTTCTCGTTCCGGCGGATCTATCGCGCGCACTTCGCACAGAGCCCGCGACGCGAGCGCATGTTCATCAGCTCGCTCGCGTTCTTCGGGGGCTTCGGCGCGGCTCGAACCATCACCCACATGATCCGCCGGGGCGTCGGACCGTTCGGCAACATGCAGGTCGGCGGTCGCCACCTTCACCACATGGTGTTCGGCATCGGCGGCCTCCTCGGCATCGGCTACCTCTGGCTGCTGCTCGTCGGCACCGACCACTTGAGCGACGGCGCGCGATCACGAGCGACGGCCGCGGCCTTCGGGCTCTCGTCCGCGCTCACCCTCGACGAGTTCGCACTCTGGCTGAATCTCCAGGACGTGTACTGGGCGAAGCAGGGCCGCGCCAGCGTGGACGCGGTAGCGGCGTTCGGAGGCCTGCTGTCGATCGGGCTCTGGGGCGCGCCGTTCCTGAGCAGCCTGGGCCGGGAGCTGGCCAAGCTGAAGCCCTGACCAAGGCCCCGCCGCGCGGGGGCGATGGTGAGCGGACCCACCGGTTGGGCGCCGATAGGGCCGCTGGCCTCGATCCGTGCAGCAATACTCGGCGAGGCTCGACGGCACCGGGAGGCGCAGATCCGCGGCCGATGATCGGCCCGGCCGGGGACCGCGCGGCGAGCACGGTTGGGTGCCCGCCAGCGGATGCCGACGGGGTGCTAACGCTAACGGGGTCAGCCGGCCAGGTAGCGCTCCGGCGCGAGGTGCCGGATCGGGCGTCTGGTGCTTCCGTCGAGCACGAGATCGGCGGCGATGTCACCGAACAGCGGCGCGAACTTGAAGCCGTGGCCCGAGAACCCGCCCAGCAGCACGACGTGCTCGGCGCCGGGCAGCCGGCCGACGAGCCCGTGCCCGTCCGGCGTGTAGGCCTCGACGTAGGCGCCGTACCGGATCGGGTCGGGGAAGACGCCGGGCAGGATCGCGCGCGCGACATCCCGGTATTGGCGCATCTGCGGGACCGTCAGCGCACGGTCCAGCCGGTCGGGGTCGGCCACCGGCTCGTGCCCGTCGCTCGAGAGCCCCATCTTCACCGCGAGGCCGTCGACGGTTGGTAGCACATACGCGTGTTCGGCCCCGCTCATCCGCAGCAGCACCGGGTTGCGTGCGGGCGCGAACTGCGCCGGTTCCCGCGCGGCGAACCAGGCCTGGGTCGGCCGCTTCAGCGTCAGCAGCGATGAGAGCTGGGGCAGCAGCTTGCCGGCCCATGGCCCCGGGGCGACGACGACGGTTCGGAAGCGTTGCGTGCCGCCGTCGACGCGCAGCGTGACGCCGGCCTCGTCCCAGTCCAGCGACTCCACCCGCTCGTAGCGGTGCACCGCCGCGCCGAGCGCCTCGGCCCGCTGGGCGGCGGCGACGAGCGCCAGGTCGGACCGCAGGAACCCGGCGTCGAGATCGAGCACTGCGGCGTCGCCGACCAGTGTTTGGTGCTGGGGGTAGCGCTCGGCCAGCTGCGATGCGGTCAGTCGCTGGTGGCGCAGCCCGTACTCGTCGATCGAGCGCGTCACGTTCTGCATGTGCGGAGATTCGACATCGCCGACCATCAGGGCACCGTTCAGCTCGAGCAGCGAGCGACCCGTCTCGGCCTCCAGCACCCGCCAGAGCAGCTGCGCCTCCCGCAAGAGCGGCACGTAACGAGGCTCCTCCAGGTAGGCGGTGCGGAAGATGCGCGTCTCCCCGCCGGCCGCGCCGCGATCGTGTCCCGGACTGAACTGCTCGAAGCAGACCGCCCGCACACCCCGGGCCGCCAGGCGCCACAGGGTCATCGCGCCCATCGTCCCGCCCCCGAGCACCGCGACGTCGCCGTCCACCGTCATATCGTCACCTCCCACAAGGTCCGGCCGAACGCCGGCTTTCGGCCGCAACAAGGGCGCGGAAAGCGGCCGCTTGCCGGCAGTCGGCCCTCGTCGTACCACGGCGCGCCGTCCAGCTCGAGCTGCCCTCAGAGCAGCGCCGGCCGCTCCCACGGCTCGTCGAGCACGTGCTCGGCGAGGAACGCGAGCGCCGTCTCGTACCAGACCCGCGCGTTGCCCGGCGTCAGAATCCAGTGGTTCTCGTCCGGAAAGGTCAGGTAGCGGGCCTCGACGCCGTGGCGCCGCAGATCGGTCCACAGGCGCAGGGCCTCCCCGATCGGGACCCGGTAGTCGCGATTGCCGTGGATCACGAGCATCGGCGTCCGGATCTCCTCGATCGCTCGCCGGGGCGAGTACTCCCGATAGCGCTCCGGTTGGGTGTAGGGATCGCCGAACTGCTCCTCCCACGCCGGGCCGACGTCGGTCGTCCCGTGGAACTGCTCCAGGTCCCAGAGCCCGGCATGGCTGACGATCGCGCGGAACCGATCGGTGTGGCCGGCGATCCAGTTCGCCATGTAGCCGCCGAACGAGCCCCCCATGGCGGCCGTGCGCGACGCGTCGAGGTCGTCCCGGCGCAGCGCCGCGTCCGTGATCGCATGCAGGTCGTCGAGCACTCGCGGCCCCCACCGGCCCCACGCACGCTGCACCATGGCGAGCCCGTATCCGGTCGACAGGGCCGGATCGGGCAGCAGCACGGCGTAACCGCGCTCGGTCAGGAGCCAGGGGCACCAGCGCCAGGACCAGCTGTTCCAGCTGCTGAGCGGGCCGCCGTGCACCCACAGCACGAGCGGCGCCGGGTGGCTCTCCGAAGCCCCCTCCGGCAGCGCGAGCCAGGCTCGGATCGGCACGCCGTCATCGGCCGCTGCCTCGAGCTCGGTCAAGGTGCCGGGCAGCTCCAGCGGCAGCCCCGGTGTCGGCAGCGGGGTCACCGCGCCGTCGCTCGCGATGCGCACGACCTCGTTCGGCGAGAGGTAGGACGAGCGCAGCGCGTAGACCGAGCCGTCGGCCGCCGCCCGCAGCGAGCTGAAGGCGCCCTCCTCGGTGCGGCGGCGCGGCGTGCCGCCCGCGACCGGCACCTCGTACACCGGCGCCCGCCCCCGTTCGTCGGCGACGAACAGGATCGAGGCGCCGTCGGCGGACCAGGTCGGGCCGGCCGGCCAGAGGTCGAAGCCAGGCAGGAGGTCGCGTCCCTCGCCGGACGCCAGGTCGACGAGCCAGAGCGTCAGGTCGCCGGCGCGGTCCGGGGTGCCGACCTCCTCCCGCACGACGACGACCTGGGACCCATCCGGTGAGATCGCCGGGGCGGCGAAATCCGCTCCGCTCGCAAGCGCCCGCCGCGTCCCGCCCTCGATCGCGAAGAGCTCCGTGCGCAGGATGCCGTTGCCGGTGTCGCGCCGCCAGGTCGTGACGACCGTCCGCCCGTCCGGCGAGATCGCGAACGACGCCTCGCCGAGTCCGACGCCGGGCGCCGGCGTGAGGTCCTCCGGCTCGCTCGCGACCCCCGAGGCCGGGTCCACCTGGAGGCGCAGCAGGCGCGTGTGGCGGGGTCCGAGATCGTGATCCCAATAGCGGATCGGGAACTCGTCGAGCAGGACGCCGGTGACGCCCGCCTCCTTCCGCTGCTTCTGCTTCTCGGCGTCCTCGCCGAGGGCGGCCGAGGTCGGGAAGACCGGTGAGGCGACGGCGACGGTTGGTGCGTCCGAGGCGATCATGAGTCCGCCGGCCCCGCCCGGCAGCGTCGTCAGCGGCCGCGCCTCGCCACCCTCGGTGGGCAGCAGGAACAGGCGACCCTGGCCCTGGTCCTCCTTCACCGTCACGTCGGGCCGCGCGGATGCGAACACGAGGCTTCCGTCGGGCAGGAACCCGGCCGCCCCCTCCCCCTGCTCGGAGAAGGTGAGCCGGCGGGGCGGCGTCGAGCCGTCCGCGGGTGCCCCCCACAGAGAGGAGGTGAACCTGGTCCGGTCGGGAGACCGGGTCTGCACCTGGAGGACGAGCTGGCGGCCATCCGGCGAGAGGAGCAGGCCGTTGACGCGCGGCAACTCGTTGAACGATTCCAGGCTCAGCTTCGGCATCGGGGGGACTCTGCTCCTCTAGAGGTGGGTCGGCGGTCGGACGTGGATCAGCGGACGGCGGCCGGCAGACCGTGCACGGTCGAGGCGACGGTGGCGCGCAGAACCGTCACCGCGGTGCCGCCGAGGGCGACTCGATCGCCGCCGACCTTCACACCGACGCGTCCGCCGCGCCGTGACAGCTGCACGCCGACCAGCTCCGAGCGTCCGAGACGACCAGCCCAATAGGGGCCGAGCAGGCAGTGCGCAGACCCGGTCACCGAATCCTCGTCGATCCCGGCGCCGGGGGCGAACGTCCGCGACACGAAGTCGACGCCGGCGGTCTCCGCGCGACTCGTGACGATGACATGATCGGCACCTGCACGGCGCAGGGCGTCGAACCGCGGGGTGAGGGCGCGGACCTGGTCCTCTCCGCTCAGCACGAGCAGGAGCGTGCCGCCCTGCTCGTGGGCGCAGCGCAGCGCCGAGGGGTGCACACCGAGGGCGGCGAGGACGGCCGGTGGCGCCTGGGTCGGAGCCAGGGTCCGGGCCGGGAGGTCGAGCTCGATCTGGTCTCCCAGCCGGCGCGCCGTCAGCTGCCCGCTCCTGGTCGTGAAATGCGCCGGACGGGCGGGATCGAGCCAGTCGTCCTCCCACAGCACGTGGGCGGCGGCGAGCGTCGCGTGGCCGCAGAGCTGCAGCTCGCGGTGCGGGGTGAACCAATGCAGGGAGAAGCTCTCGCCGAGCGGTCCGACGAACGCGGTCCCGCTGACGCCGAGCTCGCTCGCCAGCGACTGCATCCAGGCCTCGCGCTGGGGCTCCTTGCTGAGGCAGACGGCCGCCTGGTTGCCGGCGAACGGACGATCGGTGAACGCATCCACCCAACGCAGAAGCATCGCTACCTCCTCGCAGACCTGCCGAGACGACTACCTAGCGACCGACGGCGTACCCCTGCATCCCGCGAGGGTTCGCCGCCGCATGAAGCAACCCGGTACGGCGATCGTAGCCAACCGCCGAGAGCCGGCCGAGCGACCACGGCGGCTGGATCTGGATCTCGTGCCCGCGCCGGCGCAGCTCGGCGACGGTCTCGGGAGCGAAGCGGTCCTCCAGAAAGAGGCTGCGCGGCTGCCAGTGGTGCGGGTAGAAGGAGCGCGGGAACGCGTCGGTGTGGAACATCGGCAGGTCGATGACGCGCTGCAGGTCCCAGCCGGTCGCCTGCAGTCGAGCGAAGAACGTGAGCGACCACTGGTCCTGCTGATCCGCGCCCGGCGTGCCGAACGCGAGCCACCCCTCGCCGTCGCGGAGCGCGAGACTCGGGCTGAGGGTCGTCCGGGGTCGCTTGCCGGGCGCCAGCGTGTTCGGGAGATCGGGTTCCAGCGTGAAGATCTGCGCTCGCGTGCCGAGGCAGAAGCCGAGACCGGGGATCGTCGGCGAGCTCTGCAGCCAGCCCCCGGACGGCGTGGCCGAGACGACATTGCCCCACCGGTCGGCGACATCCAGATGGCAGGTGTCCCCGCGCACCGCCCCGGCGCGGCTCCGGGCGATCGTCGGGTCCCCCGTGCTCGCGTCCTCCTCCAGCGCAGTCCCCGGCGTCGGAAGCCGCGCCGAGCGGCCGCCGGGCGCACCCGGTCGGATCTCCGCCGACGCCGTCTCGCCGACGAGCGCCCGTCGAGCCGCCGCGTAGGCCGGGTCGAGGAGCTCGCCGATCAGGTCGGGCACGAACCTCGGGTCGCCGTACCAGGCCTCCCGATCCGC